>NZ_JVPT01000025.1:0-6971 GCF_001055915.1 Corynebacterium sp. 212_CJEI
TAGTGGGGAGTAGTTGTCATTGAGAGCACGAAGTTCGCTAAGTGAATATCAGCGCGAGCAGTTGGTTGAACTATTTGAGCAAGGCATGGGTTATACAGCCGCTGCCAATGCCCTTGGTGTCTCCAAGTATGCCGCCCGTATGCTCTGTCGTCGGTTTAAGCTGCATGCAGGCTATGTCTTGTGGAGAAACCGACTAAGCAGCAGTACTCGTTCGAGATCAAGAAGGAAGTTGTCCAACGCCACCTTGCTGGCGAGACAGCGATGGATCTTGCACGTGAATTTGGCCTGTCATCACAGCAGCTGGTCCGCGGGTGGTCGTGGAAATGGCGCAAAGACGGCGATGACGCGTTGAAACCGAAGCCGAAGGGCAGACCCAAAGGATCGGTCACGCCGAAGCCGCTGTCGGAGGAAGACAAGCTGCGTGGCGAAAACGAACGGTTGCGGGCCGAAAATGCCTATCTAAAAAAATTGCGGGACTTGAGGAATCAGGGACGCGCCTGAAAGTCCAGGCGATTGTCATCCTCAAGTCGCACCACCGCTTGGAGTACCTCCTAGAGGCAGCAGGTATGCCACGGTGGACGTTCTTCTACCACCAGAAACGACTCAGTAAGCCAGATAAGCACGCCGAGCTCAAGCAAGCGATTCGGGAAAGCTTCGAGCGTAACAAGCATCGCTACGGCTACCGGCGAGTGCTACTTGACCTACGCAACCAGGGGTGGGTGGTCAACCACAAACTCGTCTACAAACTCATGTGCGAGATGGGGCTGCGAGCCAAGATCCGCCAACGTAGACCTTATGTTTCCTACACCGGGACGATCAGCCACATTGCCGACAACAAGCTTGACCGCAAATTCACCCCGGATCAGCCAAATACCGTCTTTGTCAGCGACGTCACCGAGTTCAGGGTTGCAGGCCGCAAGGTCTACCTGTCACCGGTGATGGACTTGTTCGACCGCTCAATCGTTGCCCACACTGTGGCTACATCGCCGTCGACAGCGTTGACCACCGATTCTTTGCCCAAGGTGATCGCGGCGTGGGCACCTGAACCCGGGTGGATGATGCACACCGATCAAGGTTTCCAGTACCAGCATGCCTCGTGGCGTGACCTGATCGGCGACAACGGCGGTGTTCAGTCGATGTCGCGTAAAGCCAACTGTTACGACAACGCGGTCATGGAGAACTTCTTCGGCCACGTGAAAACCGAGATGTACCACGGAGAAGTCTTCGACACGGTCGCAGAGTTCAACCAAGTAATCGACGAATACATCCAGTGGTACAACACCGAACGCGTCCAACAACGACTCAAGGGCCTGACCCCGATGCAATATCGAAATCAGACCCTTGAAGCCCTAACCGCCTAGAGTTAAACCAGTCCAACTTTCGGGGACCAGTTCACCTCGGATCCCCGCGGGGCTTTTTCTGCCCCTCACCCTTTCACTTTTGCTTTAGGTAAGGGTAAGTTAACTCCCACTATGACCTCGAACCCAGTTACCCTGAACACTCCGACGAACACTTCCGCCTACCGCGCGGCCTTTTCTGACCACCTACTCTTGGCCGCCCCTTCTGAACCGCACCATCGAATCATCCGCGCCACTGTTTATGACGTCAGCGCCCCGGCAGAAAACCTGCAGAGGATTGTCATCCGCTCCCCCGAGCTAGTCGGCTTTCAGCTTTCCGGCCCGGACGAATTCTTTGGCCTCTTTATGCCGGCTAAGCCCGGCGAGAATCTCCATTTACCCCTCCACGGAGGTGGCGCCAATATCCGCGCAAGCGTTACAGCCATGCCGGAGACCCAACGCCCAAATTTACGTTGGTACACCGTACGCTCACTCGATCCCGAGTGCGGACAGATAACTTTCGACGTGGCGACACATGGCGTCAAAAATCCAAAGGATGAGCACGTCGGACCAGGGCTCGCCTGGGCTCTTGCAACTCGTGTTGGCGACCAGGTAGGCATCTGGACATGCCAGGGCCTCTGGCACCGCGCGCAAAGTTCACAAACACTTATCGCAGACCCATCTGCCGTACCTTCCGTTCGCGCCATTTTGGATTACGCGGATGCGTTTGCCCCGGAACAGTTGCGCGACATACACCTCGTAGTGGTCGCCGAGAACCATGGTGACCTCGAGCCATCCCTCGTCGCTGACTGGGAGAGCAAGCTGGGCAGCCTAGAAGTGCTGTTTAGCGCTACAACGGACTTCAGCACGGCAGTGATGTCCCACCTACAGCAACTGGACCGTGCCGAACACCCCGCAACACAGTCGAAGTACGTCTGGGTCGCGGGTGAAGGACAGCTCTGCAAGGAAGTACGGCGCCACGCAATTCACACCTGGGGCCTCAATAGCGAATCCGTGCAGTGGTGCCCCTATTGGTTCCTAGGCAGGGCACGGCCTTAATTAGCCACAATCCCTCGCGGCACAATAATCGGAGCCATACCGCGGGGATCTTCCCACACCTCGGCATTCAGGCCATATGCCTCGCGCAACACATCCACCGTCAGAGCCTCCTTTGGAGAACCCTCGGCGATCTTTTCCCCTTCCTTCATGACGATCATCTCGTCGCTAAAAGCTCCCGCCAGGCCAAGATCATGAAGTACGGTAATCACCGTCTTGCCCTCTTGAGCGAGCTCCCGCACGATACTTAGAATCTCTATCGCATGTGCCGGATCTAGGTAGGTAGTCGGTTCGTCCAACAGCACAATTGGCGTATCCTGCGCCAACACCATCGCCATCCAGACCCGCTGCCGCTGGCCGCCAGAAAGCTCCGCCACGTCGCGGGCAACAAGATGGTCAACCTTCGTCTTCTTCAGCGCCTCGCGCACTTTTTCTTTATCTTCTGACGCCGTCGCTCCCCCACCCCAGAGCGATCGACGATAAGGGTGCCGTCCGCGCTCCACAAGTTCTCCAACGGTCAATCCCGCCGGACACAGCGGGTGTTGTGGCAAAAGCGCAATTAGTTGGGCGGCTTCGCGCGACCGCAAACTATGCACGTCCTTTTTCTCTACAAGAACCCGTCCTTCGGCGGGAGCAAGCAGCCGAGAAAGCGTCTTGAGCAACGTCGACTTGCCACAACCATTGGGGCCTAAGAGCGTGGTGACCTTCCCGGGCTCTGCAGTGAAAGACACGTCCTTAACAATGCTTGGGCCGTCGTTGTAGCCCACGGTGACGTGATCAACTTGAACGTTCATTGAACCATTCCTTTCAGAGTTCCGCGACGGGCCGCCAACCACACAAGCAACACCAACGCGGGGCCACCGATGATGGCGGTAACCAAACCCACAGGGGATGTAAATGGCAGTGCGCCCGCCACGACGGCGCACGCAGCTAATAGAGCAGCGCCTGCAAAAGTAGAGCACAACGGATGGGGCGTGGGCGTTCCGGCCACCAGCTTGGCCAGCTGAGGAGCCAATAGTGCCACGAATCCAATTGGGCCGACAAAGGAAACCACCACCGCGACAATGCCCGTTGCGGCAATGAGCAAAATAGCGCGCACCCTCGTGACATTTACCCCAAGTGTGGACGCGGTGGCGTCATCATGAGAAAGAAGAGGGACATCGCGCGTAACACAAAGGCCTAAAACTACGAAGGGCAACAGGCCCAACACCATAGGAAACAAAGCTTCCATACGCACAAAGCCGGTAGACCCAGCGAGCCAAGTTTGGGCATCCGTGGCACGAGTTAAGTCAGCCCGGAGCAGGAGATACTGCACTAAAGACTGCGTGAGGAAAGACAGTGCCAGGCCGATGACCACTACGCGCTGCGACGTCCCGAAGCCACCGAGTAGAACGAGCAAACCAACGATCACTAGTGCGCCAAGCAAAGCGAGTGCAGCACGCCACCAGAACGTCGGCACCCCCTCACTCCATGCAGGGCGGGTAACTACGGTGCCCGCCACAACCAAAACCGCCGCGCCGCCGGATACACCGAGAATGTCCGGGCTGGCCAGCGGATTGCGGGCCATGGTCTGAGTCCACGCACCTGCCAGCCCTAGAGCCGCGCCGACCAGAACGGTAGCGATTGCTACAGGCAGGCGGAGATCCCACACCACGTTGATTGCTTGCTGTGTGCCCCCACCGGTGAGAACCTCGATGACTTCCATCGGGCTGAGCTTCACCGCTCCTTGCCCCAGGATTAAGCAGTAACAAAGAGCCGCTATGAGGGCGAACCCTGCCGAAGCCGCCAGGACGCGTCTGCTTCGTGAACGCTTAATACTACGGATAGACGTCATATCGCTCATATCGTCAGCTCCGAGTCATTCGAGGTCGGTGAACTCTTCTTACGTCGCACCGCCAGAATCATCACTGGGGCACCGACAATAGCTAAGACAATGGACATTTCCAGCTCGTTAGGCTGCAGGACGAAGCGGCCCACAATATCGGCTAGCAACACAGCCGCGCCACCAACAATGCCGGTCGGCAGCAAGAGGCGAGTCAGGGACGGGCCGGTAAACGGGCGTAGTAGGTGTGGCACGGCGAAGCCCACGAATGTCACAAGCCCCACAGTGGCTGTCGCCGAGCCGGCGAGGATGATCACCGCTGCGGCAGCCAACAAGCGGGTTCTCGTGGGCGAGCTGCCAAGGGAACGGGCGGAGTCCTCTCCCATCGCAAGTAGATCCAGCGGGCGTGCTGCAAGCGCACCACATAGAGCACCTAGTGCTAGACCTAAAGCAGCTAAGGCCACGTCTTCCATACCCCGCCCAGCTGTAGAGCCAACGGTCCAGCGGCGGAGCCCTTCCAGGGTGTCGGAAGAATAGAGGCTCAGCATATTCGTGGCCGCTTGCAGGGCGAAGGTAACTCCCACGCCCACGAGTACCAGAGTTAGCGGGTTACGCGATACGCGGGAAATCAACAGCACGATTAAGGCAGCGACGGCCGCCCCGACGAGCCCTACAAGTGTCCGCTCCCCGACCGTCGTTGCCCAGCCCAAGGTCAGTGCCGCAGCGACTGCGAAACTTGCTCCAGCGTTCACGCCGATAATGCCGGGATCTGCCAGGGGGTTGCGGGTCCAGCTCTGAGCAATGGCACCCGCCATAGCCAGGGCTGCGCCTGTGATCACAGCCAAGAGGGTGCGCGGAACGCGCAAGTCCCAAATGATGCCGGATTGCGTAGATGGGTGCGGACCATGCATGAGGATGCTGGTCACTTCGCCAATGGAAAGATCTTTGGAACCCAAGTACAGGGAGGCAAGCAGCAGCAAAGCCAAGCCAACGAGTGCGGCCGAAGTAAGCAAACGCCGGGAAAACACCAAAGAATGTCGAGTTCTTGAAACGGACACTTTCAATTAAATTGCGTCAGAGAACTTGTCGACTGCCCAGGGGATGGTCAATGGGTTCGGCATACTCATTGCATTGCCCACGTTTTCGTCCATCCAGCGGACCTTGCCTTCGCGAACAACGTCCAGCTTGCTGAATGTTGGATCCTTCTTCAAGGTATCGGCGGCACCCTGGTAATCAAGGATGAAGAGGTAATCGACGTTGTTGAGGTCGCTGTAGTTCTCAGGTGCGATGTCGCGGTAGAACTCGCCCCCGTTACCTTCGAGCTCCTTCGGGATCTCGAAGCCCAGACTCTTGATAAACTGCCCGCGACCGTCACCGGAGGTGTACAGGCCGATCTTTCCCTGATAAGGCATGACGATAGCCGCACGCTTGCCTTTGAGCTCAGGGTGCTGCTGTTGGAAATCATCGAAGGCCTTCTGCGTTTCTTCGACGAGTTTGTCGCCTTCTTCTTGCTTGTCTACAGCGCCGGCGATCTGGTTGACCTGATCCCGCCAGGGGATCTGCCAGTCCGTGGCACCGTCTGGCTTAACGGTGGTTGGGGCGATGTCATTAAGCGCCTTCTTCGCCTGCGCGTCTACGGCAGAGTTCACCGCAATGATCTTGTCCGGATCAGCGGCGGAGATCTTCTCCAGGATTTCAGCAGTGAATCCGTTGGCAGTACCGTAAACCACTTCAGGCTTGTTGTCGCCGAGCTTTTCGGTAGCCCATGGGCCGACGCCAGATGCATCAACATCTCCCTCAGCACCCCAGGGCGCTACGAGGACTGGTTGGATGCCTAGAGCGAGCAAGGTATCGCTGTCTCCCAGGCCAACTGCGGCGATGCGCTCGTCCCCGGTGCCCTCATTTTTTGACGCCGCCGCGTCGTCGCCTCGGGAGCAACCAGACAGAACAAGAGTGGATGCTGCCAAGACAGCGGCGGTCTTCAGCGCCGCTCGACGGGTCAGCGAATTGTTTCGAAACATGTGAAAACCTAACGCGTAAGGAACTCTTTGAAACGCTGTAAAGTACCCGTAGCCCCAAGAGACTGATGGCCTCTTTCGGCTACGGCCAACACAGCAATCGAGCCTATATTACACAGGTAAGGCTAACCACACAACAGGCTACCCTAAATTAGTCCGCTTCCTGCTCGGCCGCTACCGACTCCATCGCCGCCCTGGCCACCGTCGCCACGCTGGCCACCGTCGCCACGCTGGCCACCCTAGCCACCCTGGCCACCCTAGCCACCCTGGCTCTCAATGCCGAGATGCTCGCGCTATTGCAACTCGTGGCACCAACTGTCGGAAAAGTTGCACTTCGAAGGTCGAAATGTCGCTAGAACGGGAATCTGTCAGCACAGGCGCGCCTCCGAATTTTGCGACAATTCCCTGACCTGCAGTTTTGCGGAGCTGCAAATCAGTGTCTTTAACGCATTCCCGTTCTAGCGACATTCACCCCTGCTAGCGCCCCAAATACGGCGCCGTCGGCCACGCATCCCCGGTCTAGCGACATCTGCACATCCTCACGCCGCCAAATAGGGCGCCGGCGCCTCCCGTGACGCAATCCCCCCCCAGCACTGCGCTCGCACAATCTCACATTCCGCTGGCGCTGCAGCCAAGCGGAAAGCGTGGGCGTCAATAAGAAAAAATAGGCCCCCTACCGCAACAATGTGAACTACTCCCCATTAGTTGGACTGAGAAATCAGTTACCGACTAGTGGGG
>NZ_JVPT01000026.1:0-43382 GCF_001055915.1 Corynebacterium sp. 212_CJEI
TATCAGGTCAGCGATTTCGCGGGCCAGGGTTTCGGTCTCGCGGGAAGCGGTGCCGTTGCCGATGGCCATGAGCTCCACGCGGTGCGTGGCGCAGAGAGTGGCCAGTTGCTCCTTGGCGCCGGACCAGTCATTGCGCGGCTGGTGCGGGTAGACGATGGCAGTGTCGAGCACCTTGCCAGTGGAGTCGACAACGGCGCACTTAACACCATTGCGGTATCCCGGGTCCAGGCCGAGAGTGGCGCGCTGGCCAGCCGGTGCGGCCAGCAGCAGGTCACGCAGGTTACGGGCGAAGACATCCACGGCTTCGGCCTCGGCGCGCTCCTTCAGTCGAGTGCGGGCATCGAGGGCAGCGGACACCTCCAACTTGGTGCGCCAACCGAAACGAACGGCCTGGTCAATCCACTTGGAGGTACCGCCGTCGGGAAGCTCAAAGGCCTCACGGATCATGTGCTCGTAGGTCTCATCCTCACCCGCATCGATGTTGAGCGTCAGGATGCCCTCGGCCTCACCGCGCAGCACGGCCAACACGCGGTGGCTAGGCATGGTGTCCAGAGGTTCGTTGTGCTCGAAGTAGTCACGGTACTTCGCACCCGCAGTCTCCTTGCCCTCCACCACGGCAGCGGCGGCGGAACCGGAGGACCACACCTGCTCACGGACAGAGCCAACCAAATCAGCATCGGTAGCGAAGCGATCGACCAAGATGGCACGGGCACCGGTCAGAGCGTCCTTCGCATCCTTACCAGCTGCCTCGCCGTACTTAGTGGCCAGAGTCTCGGGGTCCGCGGCTGGGTCGGCCAGCAGCTCCTCCACCAGCGGTTCGTACCCGGCCTCACGTGCAATATCGGCCTTGGTCTTGCGCTTCTTCTTGTACGGCAGGTAGAGATCCTCCAACCGCGCCTTAGTGTCGCAGGCGAGGATGGCGGCCTTGAGATCGTCGTTAAGCTTTCCCTGCTCTTCAATGGCGGCGAGAATCGTTTGCTTGCGCTCTTCTAGTTCGCGCAGGTAAACGACGCGTTCCTCGATGAAACGCAGCTGTGTGTCATCGAGCCCGCCGGTTACTTCCTTGCGATAGCGGGCGATGAAAGGCACGGTGTTGCCTTCGTCGAGAAGCTTGATAGCGGCGGCGACGGCACTTTCGGCAACGTCCGCACCAGTGGCGGCGAGTTCTCGGGCAATTACTGATGAAATCACCCGGGCAACTTTACTATCGTGGAAGTACCAATTGGCGAACGCCCCACAGAAGGCTCGCAGTAAACACCGGAAAAGGAGCCCCATGAAGCAGAAACTCTGTGCCGAATACCTGCGCATTTCCGATGAGGAGGCAGCGCGGTTAGTTGAGGTCGCAGCACCTGCGGCGACCAGCGACGGCGGCACGGCGGGGCTTGTTACCGACGGCGCGGAGAAGATTATCCTGCAGCACTTCGTCGACGTTCCGGACGAAGATGCCCTGGACATCGACACGGACTGGGAGTCCCTGCTGCGCACGTTGACCGGCAATCCCATCGACGGCCAGGCACTCGGCGACCCGCTGGCGGAGGCCATCCTCGGCGCCGACCGCGTCTGCCGCAAGCCGCTGTCTGCAGTCATCCGCGCCGATCGCGTCGGCGACGTGCACCAGACGCTGGCAAGCATCGATCTTGCCGCCCGCATCACGGACAATGGTTCGCTTATCGACGAAGCCACTGCGACACAGCGGTACCGCGAACTCGTGGCCTTCTACGAGGAGACTAAGGCAGCGCGTAGCGCCGTGCTCGTGGCCATCTCCTAAGAACTAGCAGCGCAACTGCTAAGCCGATAACTCCGGCGATGAGGCCGCCGATAACATCGGTGAGCCAGTGTGCCCCGACCCACACGCGCGACAGTGCCACAGCGCCGATAAGCGCGATGATGGCCAAGTCGAGCAACTTGCGGGCTGTACGGCGCAATACGGGGATGGCAAGCTGCATCGCGGCCATACCGCTGGAAGTAACCGCTGCCACATGTGCAGAAGGAAACGCCGCATCGTGCAGGTTGACCAGTGAGAACTCCTCACCCGGTCGGTCGCGGCCCAAAAACCACTTCATGGCATAAGTCACCGCAATCGACGAACCGAATGACGCCGGCAGTAGCAACGCCCACGCACGGAAGCGGAACCACAGGAGTGCCGCAGCAACAAGCGTGACCGGCGCGATGTAAATCGGCCGGATAATCTCGCTCAAAGCCAGCATCACACTATCGACGCGGCCATCCCGCGCCCCATGCAGGTCACTGACCCAGCCCGCAAACGACTGATCCACGCTCCCCGCCAGCTGCGTCTGAGTGAACCACGCCAGTGCCCCTAGGACAGCTAACCAACCAATGACGTGCCGAGGTCGCGCAATTCGAACACGTGCCACTAGCAGTTCTCCTCGGTTACTTCCCCAATGACTCCTTGGATTATTTCCCGGTCACGGGCGCTGAGGTCGACGTCGGCAAGCAAATCCGGACGACGTTCGGCCGTGCGAATGAGTGACTGATCGCGCCGCCAACTGTCCACCAGCGCGTGATTGCCGCTGAGGAGAACGTCCGGCACTGCCAGTCCACGCCACTCGCGCGGCTTGGTGTAGGACGGCCCTTCGAGCAGACCGTCAGAGAACGAGTCCTCCTCGTGGCTCTTGCGATTGCCCAACACACCCGGAATCAACCGCACGACGGACTCCGCAATCACGAGCACCGCCACTTCCCCGCCGATCAGCACATAGTCCCCAATAGAGACCTCACGCACGCGGTAACGATTAGCAGCGTCATCAATAACGCGCTGGTCAATGCCCTCGTAGCGCCCGCACGCGAACACAATGTGCTCCTCGTGTGAGAACTCCTGCGCCATCTGCTGCGTAAACGGCTCGCCCGCCGGGGTCGGGACGATCAGCAGGGGCTTCGCTGAATCTTCTTCGCTTAACGACGGCACTTCCGCTGCAGCATAGGAAGATTCCTCGGCCAAACCCAGTTTCTGATCATGGCGGACATTGTCCAAATGTGGCACCGCGGACGTGAGCGACTGCTCCGCTTTCAGCGTCGCTACCTCGTCGAGGGCGGGGCCCCAGACATCCGGCTTCATAACCATGCCGGGGCCACCGCCGTAGGGCGAGTCATCCACGGCTTGATGTACACCTGGCGCCCAGTCGCGCAGGTTGTGTACGCCGACACTCAAAATGCCCTGCTCAATTGCCTTGCCCAGCAGCGCATGACGCAGTGGCTCGAGGTACTCCGGGAAGATTGTGACTACATCGAGACGTAAGCTCACAGCTCCAACAGTCCTTCCGGCGGCGTGATGGTGACGGTAGTATTCTCAAGGTCAACTTCCGGAACGATGTCCTCTACCAGAGGGATGAGTACCTCCCGGGCCCCGTCGTCAAGCGTGACTTCAAGGAGACGATGAGCGGGCGCGCGGACGATAGAAGTGACCTCGCCTATATCCGTGCCGTTATGGACTACGCGCAGGCCTTCAAGTTCAAAGTCATAAAAGTCCTCGTCTTCGAAGACGGGCTCGGCATAAAACTTCATACCCCGATGACGCTCGGCCTCATTGCGGCCCGGAATCTCCTCGAAGCGAATCAGCAAACGCCCCTGGTGCGGGCGTGCCGTTTTCACAGTCAGCTGTTCCTCACGGCCGGCCTGTACACCCAACAGCGTGGCCCCGACTGCGAAACGCCCTTCCGGGTCATCCGTTGTCGCATCGACGACGACTTCCCCGCGCACACCGTGGGGCTTGATCACTCGGCCAATAAGCACCATGTCAGCTACCGACACGCGCACACTCCCTCTCTTATAAAGGCTCTGTAAAACACCCCGCGTAAAGCAAAAAGGCGCCACCCAACACTTCGTCTTGAAGTATAAGGTAGCGCCCGGATTAGCTAAGCGGCGTACTCAGCGTCCTTATTACTCGGCGTCCTCGGAAGCCTCGGACTCAGCAGCCTCAGCCTCGGCAGCCTTTGCGGCCTCCTCAGCTTCCTTAGCAGCCTTAGCTGCTTCCTTGGCCTCGCGGCGCTTAGCGGTGATGGCCTCAGCGGACGGGCCATTGTTGGCCTCTTCCAGAGCCTTGTTGAACAGCTCGAGCTTGGTCGGCTTCGGCTCAGCAACCTTCAGAGTGCCCTCTGCACCCTCGAGACCCTTGAACTTCTGCCAGTCGCCGGTGACCTTCAGCAGAGCCAGAACCGGCTCGGTCGGCTGTGCACCGACGCCCAGCCAGTACTGAACGCGCTCGGAGTCAATCTTGATGATCGACGGCTCTTCCTTCGGCTGGTAGATGCCCAGGTTCTCAATGACCGCACCGTTGCGACGGGTACGAGCATCAGCAACGACGACGCGGTACTGAGCAGTACGAATCTTACCCAGGCGCTGCAGCTTAATCTTGACTGCCATGAGGAGTTCCTCTTTCTTCTATGTCACTGGACAATACTTATGCATCCGAGCTCACGAGTAATTACTAACGAAGTACCTCGGACCGGTTTTGCCCTTGGGATATTTACACTGCGCGTGACCACCGGGCGGCCGTGGCCGGATCCGATGAATTCGCAGTCGTGCCTCAGTTGAGGATTCTCATTGAGACAACTCGAGGTATGTTACCAGCAGTTTTTGGAAATTAACAAAACTGCGCACTCGAAACGCTGCATACCCACTAAAGCTGAACGTCGTTGACAGTGCGGTAACGTAACATTCTATGAAAACCACCGGCACCCAATATAGGTATGACTTGGACGGACTACGGGGCATTTCGATTGCCCTCGTAGTCCTTTTCCATGTTTACGTCGGCCGCGTTTCCGGTGGTGTGGACGTATTCCTCTTGCTCTCCGGGTTTTTCTTCTTCGGCGCGCAGTACCGCAATGCCATCAATCCCCGGCAGTCCATCAATCCATGGTGGAGCATCTGGCGCACGCTGCGTCGCCTAATCCCGACACTAGTGCTGGTCCTCTTTGCGACAACCCTGTTTGTCATTTACTTCATTCCATCGCTTCGCACGATCGACATTGCCCAGCAACTCCGCGCCAGCCTGCTCTACTACCAAAATTATGAACTGGCACTCCAGGGCTCGGACTACGCAGCCGCAGAGAGCGAAACCTCCCCACTGCAGCACCTGTGGTCAATGTCGGTACAGGGCCAGTTTTATCTCGGCTCCATTTTGCTCATCTCCCTACTCGCCTGGATGACGCGCTCACCCCAGATTGTCGGCGCGGTTACCTCACCGGTGGAGGCGAAGCGCACCGACGCTACCGGCGGTAAACTCCGCCGAATCCTCACTCCGTTGCTGGCAGTTATCACTCTCGGCTCGATTGCCTATGCCTTCTATATGCACTCCGAGAACCAGGGGTGGAACTACTACTCCACTGTCAGCCGCCTCTGGGAACTCTGCCTCGGCGCACTACTCGGACTGATTCTTGTCCGGGGATCCATCCCCATGCCCAAGCCACTTCGAGTGCTGTTAGCCAGCATCGGCCTCGCACTGGTAGTCTCCACCGGTTTCATCTTCGACGGCGCCGCACAGTTCCCAGGCCCTTGGACCCTATGGCCCCTCGGTGGTGCTGCGCTGATTATTATCGCCGGCCCTGAGGCGGGCTGGATCTCCAAGTTCCTGGCCAGCCGCCCAATGCGCGAAGTAGGCCAGAGCGCCTACGCGCTCTACCTGTGGCACTGGCCTCTTCTCATCCTGGCCATAAACTACCTCAACCGCGATACTCCGGGGCTGAAGCTTGGCACCGCAGTGATCGTCGTTTCCTTTATTTTGGCCAAACTCACCAACAAGTATGTCGAGCTGCCGCTGGCTCAATCGACTCGCCGACCGACCCGGACTCAGCCCGTCGTCGGCGATGCAATCCACGCAATGAAGCATCGTCGCCCGGCTCGTCGTCTAGCGGCAGTCGGCACTGTTGTCGTCATTGCGTTGGTCGGCATGTCCAGCCTTGTCAACGTGCAACAGGTGCGCGTCGATCGCGCCTCCGCCACCAGCCTAGATCCAGAGGTCTATCCAGGTGCACTCGCGCTTACCGACGGGTACGAGGTCCCCAAGGCAGCCACAAAGCCGAATACCGATTTCATCACGGACCTTTGGCCGGAACCTGCCCTCGATGGCTGCCTTGCGACAGGCGGTGAGGACGTCGGATACTTCCCGCCGAATCGCCGTTGGCGCGATGAGACCCAGCCGTGTGTCTACGGTGATCCAGATGCTAGTGACTCGATTGTCATCGTCGGCGGCTCGCACATGGAACATTGGTTTGCCCCGATTGATGCCTACGGCAAAAACAACGGGTACCGAGTGGTGGTTCTTCTCCGACAAGGCTGTCCAGCGACCTTAGAACCGATCCACGGAGTCGGCGATATCTGCGTGGCCTGGACTTTCGAGGCTCTGCAGAAAATTGACGAGATTCAGCCAGAGATGGTTTTCACCACTTCAACCAGACCCCTGTTCCAGGCGGACCCACCGCAGCCCGGCGACTACACACCGGATGGTTACGTTTCGTTTTTCGCTGCTCTACAAGAACGCGGAATTGATTTCTTCGCCATCCGCGATAACCCATGGGCGCTACGGGAGGACTTGGACCAATTCTCCCCCAGCGTATGCGAAGAAGCGGAAGAAGACTGCACTATCCACCGCAAAACTGCCCTAAATGCAGAAAATCCCGCTGAGGAGATTCTTGCGAACTTCCCCAACGGGCACAGTCTAGATTTCTCCGACATCTTCTGCGGTCCGACCACCTGCCGTAAAGTTATTGGCAATATCTACGTCTACCGCGACAGCAATCACATCACCGATGAACTAGCGGCCACTTTCAGTCCTGAAATGGACCGCCAGATTCAGAAGGCTCTGCGGGACTAGCTACTTCTAGTCCCCGCTACTTCTTGCCCTGTCCGAAGTCGAGATTGTTGAGGTCAAAGTCCTCCATACCTTCTGGCAGCTGATTACCCATCTGCTTCTGCAGCTTCTGCAGTTCAGCCATGCTAGGCATACCCGGTATGCCCTGCATACCTGGCATTCCAGGCATACCGGGCATTCCGCCACCGCGCATTGCCTTCGGCGGCGTTGGACCACGGTTAGCGCCCTTGCGCTTATTCTTGCCCTTGCCCTTTCGACCACGCTTGGCCTTGCGGTTCGATGGGCGACCACCGCCCATACCAAATCGGCCGGCCATCTGCGCCATCATCTTCCGCGCCTCATTGAAACGCTCGATGAGCTGGTTAACCTCTGAAACGGACACACCGGAACCGTTGGCGATACGACGACGTCGTGAAGCATTCAGAATCTTCGGATTCTCGCGCTCTTCCGGAGTCATACCGCGGATAATCGCCTCGATGCGGTCAAGCTGCTTTTCGTCGACCATCTCGGCGGCCTTGGACATTTCCGCGCCGCCGGGGAGCATCTTGAGGATGTTGCCGATTGGGCCCATCTTGCGGACCATCATCATCTGCTCGAGGAAGTCCTCAAGAGTCAGTTCGCCGGAACCAATCTTCTGGGCGGACTTGGCAGCCTGCTCATGATCGATTTCCTTGGAAGCGACCTCAACCAACGTCTTTAGGTCACCCATCCCCAGGATGCGGCTGGCCATACGGTCTGGGTGGAAGACGTCAAAGTCCTCCAACTTCTCGCCCGTGGAGGCGAACAGAATCGGCTTACCGGTGACCTCACGGATAGACAGTGCAGCGCCACCGCGCGCGTCGCCATCGAGCTTGGTCAGTACAACGCCGGTGAAGTCAACGCCGTCTCGGAAGGCCTTGGCGGTCTCTACCGCGTCCTGACCAATCATGGAGTCGATGACAAACAGAACTTCATGCGGGTTGATGGCATCGCGAATGTCGCGGGCCTGCTTCATCAGAACCTCATCGATACCCAGGCGACCTGCGGTATCGATAATCACCACATCGTGGCGATGCTGGCGAGCATAAGCGAGGCCACGGAACGCGGCGTCAACTGGATTGTCCTCGCTGGTGCCCATTTCATGGGTGGAATCGAGGCTGGTGCCCGGGAACGGTGCGAAGCACGGCACGCCTGCACGCTCAGCGACAATTTCCAGCTGCTGCACCGCGCCCGGACGCTGCAGGTCACAGGCGACGAGGACCGGGGTGTGCCCCTGATCCGTGAGGTACCTGGCCAATTTACCGGCCAAGGTGGTCTTACCAGCGCCCTGCAGACCGGCCAGCATGATAACCGTTGGTGGCTGCTTCGACATATTCAGCCGTCGAGTCTCGCCACCGAGGATGTTAATCAGTTCCTCATTGACGACCTCAATAATCTGGTTTGCCGGGTTGACAGTCTGGCTGCCAATAATTTCGTTAGCGCGTTCCTTGATGCGCTTGATGAAGGTACGGACAACCTCGAGGGAGACATCGGCTTCCAGAAGAGCCAGCCGAATCTCGCGGGCGGTGGCGTTAATATCCGCCTCAGTCAGGCGGCCCTTCCCGCCCAGCCCCCGCAGGGCACCCGTCAAACGATCGGAAAGAGACTCAAACAAGTTTCCAGCTCCCCTTTTGCCTTGTTTTTTCTTAACTGTTCTACCGTACCCGCTGGATACTCCATTTGGCACATATCTACAGCTTCGCCTATCGACAACGATTGCAGCCCACCCACCCTAAATGCCCCGATTCGGGTGTAACCAATAGGAAGTAAGAAATAGCAATAGGATGAAGCTCTTTTGTACTCAAGGACGTTAGATTACTGTTCGTTATTTTAACGTGACAATTAAACGAGCCTCCAGATATGAATGCCCTACTGCATAAAGAACGTTTATCCAACCCAGTTACCACCAGCTAGGTAACAGAAAGATAACGCCAGTGGCTAGCTTTTGCTAAGGCCACCCTTAGTAAGAACCTCCCCCGGAATGGTGTAAGCCAAATAGCAAACCGGCGGCATTGCAGCAGGTCAAAGCACGCCACTGCGCACCTGATGTTATTCCTATAACTACCTCCAATACCGTTCATATATCAACCAGTTTATGGTTAATCATGAACCTAGTTAACCGCAGTTGGCCTGGTTTTATTTTCCGCCGTGCACGATGAGGGATGAACGGCGAAATCATATTCATTGGTCTCTGACCGTTTGACTCCTTGAGAGGTTTTCATGAAGAAGTTCACCACGGCTATCGCCGCCGCTGCCTTCTCCGCCAGCATGATTGCAAGCGCAGGCACCGCTACTGCACAGATTCCGGACTCAATGCCGACCGAGTGCCCCGCCGGCCAGCACTTTGAGAACGTCGGAGGCACTTTCCAGTGCGTCGCAGACCAGCCTGAGCAGGATTCCACTGACGGAATTCCGGCCCCAATGCCGGACAAGTGCCCAGACGGCCAGCACTTTGAGAACGTCGGCGGAACCTTCCAGTGCGTCGCGGACCAGGAAGCTCCTAAGCCCGAAACACCGGGCGACAATGAGTCCCAGCCGGGCGACCCCGGAAACCCAGGCATTTCTGATAAGCAGTGCCCGGAGGGCGAGCACTTCGACATGAGCAAGCCAGTTCCAGGCAACCCGAATGTCTTCGGTGTCTGCGTCAAGGACGAGGCGAAGCCGGACACTGACAAGCCAGGCACGGACAAGCCGGACACCGAGAAGCCAGGCAAGGACGGCAAGGACGGTAAGCCGGGCAAGGACGGCAAGGACGGTAAGGACGGTAAGCCAGGCAAGGACGGTAAGCCGGGCAAGGATAGCAAGGACGGTAAGCCAGGCAAGGACGGCAAGGATGTCAAGGTAAACGTTGACATCAAGATCTCTGCTGAGTGCAAGAACGAAAACAAGTGCACGAAGGAAGAGAAGAAGGCCAAGGAAAAGGCCGAGAAGAAGGCTTCCGAGTCCAAGAAGACGACCTCTTCCGAGAATGTAAAGAAGGTTTCGGACTCCAAGAAGTCTGAGCAGAATACCTCGGAGTCCAAGAAGGCTTCTTCGACTCAGAGCACTGGCCTGGCAGCCACCGGCGTTGACGCCACCACCCTGGGCGGAGCCGCTCTGGTTCTCCTTGTCGGCGGTGTCGCCGCTACCCGCATCACCCGCAAGAACCGCTAAGAAGCTTGGGGTTCTACCCCGGTAACGAAACATAAAATGCTCCTGATGCCTATTTAGCATCGGGAGCATTTTTGTGCGCCATACCTCCGAAAAGTCATAGCTCCTATAGCCCGAAGCATAAAACCTCACAGGCACCGATTTTTTACCGAACCTCTACGCCCCATCCACCTTTCACCACCCGACACAATCAGGTACCACGCTTCGCTAGCGAAGACAGAAAAGCCCCCTACCGAGTCGACAGTGACTGGTTCTATAAACGCCCTACCCACAACGGGTGTACACACTCAGCGTTGTAAATATAAGTTCCCACTTCCCCTTACTGGGGTTTGGACAAGTCAACAATTTCTCTTTACCCCCCCCTTCCCAAACCCATACCACCAAAGACTGTAATTAGTTATTAGAATCAAAAGTGTGAACAGTGTTCCCCCTTAAGTCCTTTGATTGCAGGGCTTTCCTATAGACATTGTGAGGTTTCCAAATGAAGAAGCTCTCTTCGACCATGGTGGCCGCTGCCGCTTCAGCCGGCATGCTCATCGGCGTTGGCGCCGCCACCGCACAGATTCCTGACCCCGCCCCGTCGGAATGCCCCGCCGGTCAACATTTTGAAAATGTTGGCGGTACTTTCCAGTGTGTAGATGACGCTGCAAATCCGGATCCAGGAGGTTCATCGAACGATGGCATTCCACCGGGCGTTGAGGACACCCAGACCTGTCCCGACGGTTCCCCGCGTGACATGAGTAAGATTGACCCGGCAACCGGGGCTTACGGTGCTTGTGGCACTTCAGATGATTCCGGCCCAACTCCGGAGCCTGATGAAGATGCCCCAGAAAATGACGGAATTCCGCCGGGAGTTGATGACACCGCAACGTGCCCCGACGGTTCCCCGCGTGATATGAGCAAGATCGACCCGGCAACCGGAGTCTACGGCTACTGTCCGACCTCCGATGACGAAACTCCGGGCGACGATGAGAACCCAGGCGATGACGCTCCGGGCGACGATGAAAACCCAGGTGACGAACAGCCCGGGGAGGACGAGAATCCTGGGGAGGAAAATCCAGGCGACAAGCCCGACACCCCTAAGAATGACGGTAAGCAAACCGGGACCAAGAACACTGGGCTAGCAGTCACTGGTGTTCAGGCGACTGCCCTCGGCGGTGCCGCTCTTGCACTCTTGGTCGGTGGCGTGGCAGCTACCCGCCTCGCACGCAAGAATTCTAAGGATTCCTAGCACAACTCTCCGCTAGATTCCTAGCACCTCAACATTAAAGGCCCCGGAGCCCCGCGTATCCTCTACAGAAATCTACGCGGTGGCTCCGAGGCCTTTATTTTTGCCGGGGGCAACGGGCGACGCTGTACTCACCAATCGATGGAAAATTCACTCATCGATGTTAGTTACTATTTGCGGCCGCCGAGCAGTGCGTCTACGAAGCTCTCCGGCTCAAACGGCGCCAGGTGGTCAGCACCTTCACCAAGGCCAACCAACTTCACCGGCACACCGAGCTCGTTTTGCACCTGGAATACAATGCCGCCCTTCGCGGTACCGTCCAGCTTGGTCAGGGCAACGCCGGTGATGTCTACTACATCCCGGAACGTACGAGCTTGCAGTAGACCATTTTGGCCAACCGTCGCGTCCAAAACCAGGATGACTTCGTCAACCTGAGCCTTCTTCTCCACCACGCGCTTAATCTTGTCCAGTTGGTCCATCAGACCGACCTTGGTGTGCAGGCGGCCGGCGGTGTCGATGAGCACCACATCAGCGCCGGACTCGATACCGTGAGCAACTGCCTCAAATGCAATAGAAGCAGGATCGGCGCCTTCAGCGCCGCGAACGGTCTCCGCGCCAACGCGTCGCCCCCAGGTCTCCAGCTGGTCGGCTGCAGCAGCACGGAAGGTATCCGCTGCGCCGAGAACAACACGGTGGCCACCGGCGACCAGTACACGAGCCAGCTTGCCCGTCGTCGTGGTCTTACCTGTGCCGTTGACACCGACTACCAGAATCACTGCGGGCTTGCCCTCGTGCGGAAGTGCGCGGATGGAGCGGTCCATCTCAGGCTTGCACTCCTCAATCAACACCTCACGCAGCAGGGCGCGCACTTGCTCTTCCGTGCTCACCTTCTGGCTGGCAATACGCTCGCGCAGCTTATCGACGACACGCTGCGTCGCAGCCGCACCGAGGTCAGCCATAACCAGGATGTCTTCAACCTCTTCCCACGCGTCCTCATCAAGGTCACCCGCGCCCAAGATGCCGAGCACAGACTGGCCAATTGCATTCTGCGACCGTGACAGACGACCGCGCAGGCGGCCCAGACGTCCCTCAGCCGGGTCGATGGAGTCAATCTGCTGTTCTGCTTCTGGCTCTGGCGTCGGCTCCGGCGCAGCTTCCGGCTCCGGCTCTGGCGTCGGTTCTGGTTCGGGAGTCGGCTCCGGCTCCAGCTCCGGTTCAGGAGCAGGAACTACCTCTACCTCAGGCTCTGCTTCGGGCTCTGGTTGTGGTTCCGGCTCGGGCTCTGATTCCTCTTCCCCGGCCGTTGGCAAATCGATTGGGATTTCCCGCATTACGCGGTCATAATCCCCCTCCATTTCGGTGGGGTTATCCGGAATAACCAGTCGACCTTCTGGTTTCAGCAGTGAACCGTCCGGCTGATCGGCAGGTATATCAGCCTGCTTTTCCTCTGGCTCCGGGGCCTGCTTTTCAATCGGCTTTTCCGCCGGTTTCGGCATCGGTTTTTCAACCGGCTGCTTCTCGCGGGTATCAGTCCCACCACCGGCCGGAGCGAAGTTAAAACCACTAGTGGCCTGGTAATTTCCAGACTTCTCCTGCTGGGTGAGTTCCTTAGTATCTTCCTTCGCAAAGGAAATGCGCTGGTTCTTCCTGCGGACATAGCCCACAACAAAGAGCAGCGCGATAATAACGACAATCGCGACGACAAGGAGTATCCACTGAGTTGGAGTCATAACTCTCATTATGCAGTATCAACGACTCTTCCTCACTTACTCCGCGCTTACTCCGCTCCTGTCGACGGAGTTGCGGATGCCGGTGACATTCGCTGCGAGATTACTCGAGTCACACCATCGCCCCGCATGGTCACGCCGTAGAGCACATTCGCAACGTCCATTGTTGGCTTCTGGTGCGTAATGACAATCAGCTGACTGGTCGCGCGGAGTTCCTCGAGCAGCGCAATAAGGCGACGCAGGTTAACGTCGTCAAGCGCGGCTTCCACCTCGTCGAGTACGTAAAAGGGACTCGGGCGCGCGCGGAAAATAGCGACGAGCATTGCCAGCGCCGTCAGCGACTTCTCGCCGCCGGAGAGCAACGACAGCCGCTTAACCTTTTTGCCCGGCGGGCGGGCTTCAACCTCGATACCTGTCGTGAGCAGGTTGTCCGGCTCGGTGAGAACCAGTCGTCCGTCGCCGCCCGGGAAAAGCGTTTGAAAGACTGCGGGGAATTCTGCCTCGACATCGTTCCACGCGTCTGTGAAGAGCTGCAGGATCGTGGCATCGACTTCCTCGACAACATCGGTGAGGTCCTGGCGGGCCTTGAGGACATCATCGAGCTGCGTGGATAGGAAAGAGTAGCGCTCCTCCATCGCCTTATACTCCTCCAGCGCCAACGGGTTGACGCGGCCGAGCACACGCAGATCCTTCTCCGCCTGTTTGAGCTGCTTCGTCACGGCTGCGCGGTCGAAGTTCTCATCAGGAGCAAAGTCCGCGAGCAGGTCATCGACAGACAGCCCCAACTGGTCGACGATGCGCTCTGCAGCCTCGGTCACGCGGACCTGCGCCTGCGCACGGGCGATGTCGCCCTGGTGCGCGGAATCCGTTAGCTGTGCCAGCTCACGTTGCGCCGCATTTGCCTCCGTCCGGGCCGCTGATAGTGCCTGCGACACTGTCTTCTTCTGCGCCTCGGCATCGTCGCGATCGGCCTCTGCCCGCGCCAACGACACGTTGACCTTCGCATGCAAATCCTCAGCCAGCTCCGCGACAACTTCTGCCAATTCGCGCTGGGCAACCTTCGCCATCTGCGCCTGCTCATGGCGGGCCTTCGCTACGCGCTCCGATGCAGCCTGGCGACGGAGCCGCTCGGCCTTGCCTCGTACACTCGACAGTCGCTCCTCTGCCGTACGCAGCGACAGACGCGCCTCTGTTTCCATGGCGCGCACAGCCGTCAGCGCCTCCGAGGCACGGTCACGTTCGCTTGTCGACGGTTCCCCCTCCTCGGGGTCACGGTCAACGCGAGCTAAGCGGTCTGCGACCACCGCCAACTCCTTCTGGAGCTTCGTTACTCGGTCCGCGGCTTCGGCTCCGCGCTGCTCAGCGCGTTCGGCATCATGCACCACGCCGGACAGCTGCGCTGTGGCCCGAGTTCGGGCATCCGTGAGGACCTTCATACGACTCTGGTGTTCACGCAGCGCAGCACGGGCGGCCGCCGCGTCCGTGCGGCGGTCCTCTTCTTCGGCCTGTGCACCGGAGAGCACACCACCGAGGTCACTCAAACGCACCTGTGCTTCTGCTAGTTCTTCGCGAGTCTTAGCAATGTCGGCGGCGATTTCCACACCTGATGCAGTGCCACCAGCACCGCCAGCTACCCAACCAGAGCCACGCAGCACACCATCGCGGTCAACAACGCGCAGTCGAGTATCCTGGGTCACCAGCTCACGGGCGACGTGCTCGTCGTCGCAGGCCACGACGTCAACGAGCAGAGAGGTCAACGAACCCGAAAGCTCCGCGGGCACTGTCACATGATCGAGCAGCCAGGATGCCTGTGCGGGCAGAGTGATGTCCAAGCGCCAAGAGTCGGATGCATCCGCAGAATTGATAACAACGGCACTGCCCTTGCCCGTGGCCACAAGCTCGTCGATAAGCGAATCTCCACTGCCCTCGCTGACCAGTGCTTCGGCGGCCGCGCCGAGGGCGGCAGTGAGCGCTTTTTCCCAGCCAGCGTCGACATCGATGACTTCAGAGAGAACGCCGAGTTCGTGTTTTTCACGTAGCCACGCGGTGCCGTCGTTGGCAGCGGCGGTGCGGGCGGTCTCCAGAGCTTCGATGCGGGCGGACAGACCTGAGACGCTGCGTTCAAGGTCGCGCTCGTCAGCGCGGAGTTCTTTCAACCGTGTAGAGGCCAGCTCTGCTTCTCGGTTGGCCTGTTCATAAGCACTCTGCAGCTCGGGACCTTCGAATTCTGCCTCGGCTAGCTCCTGCGCGGCGTTTTCCACAGCTTCGGTGGCATCGGCACGGCGTTCGTCGGCCTCATTGGTTTGCTCGGCAAGGCGTGCAGCTTCAGCTTCGGCGGCTTCCAATCGGGTGCGCAGAGATTCTTCTGCGGAAATGAGGCGAACCACGCCTTCGCGACGGTCGGCGATTGCGCGAACGGCAGCGAGGTGCTCCGCTTCGGCTTCGCGGAAAGTCTCCTCGGCGTCGAAGAGCGTTTCGCGGATTTCCTCCAGTTTTTCGCGGGCCTCTGCCTCAGCCTCAGCGAGCGTGGCTTCTTCGGTGGCGGCATCGTCGGCACGCTGCTCCAGGAAGTCCGGGTCTGGGCCTACCCACGGAGCGACAGAGTGGTCGGCTGCGCGATCGGCGGCGATGCGGGCCGTCGCTTGGATACGCTCACCGAGTGCGGAGAGACGGAACCAAAGGTCACGGGCAGCATCGGCAGCTGGAGTGATGTCCTCCAGTTCGGCTTCGAGTTCTGCAGTGCGCTCAGCGGCAATCTCGGCTCGCTCCGTGGCGGCCTCCACCTTTTCCTCAATGAGCTTGGCTTGACCAGCAATGTCATTGAGGCTGTCCTGCAAATCCACGAAGTCCGCGGCAGCCAAACGCAACTTGGCATCGCGCAGGTCTGCCTGCACAGTCTGGGCGCGAGAGGCGGCCTCAGCCTGACGCTTCAGCGGTTTGAGCTGACGGGAAAGCTCACCTGTCAGATCCTGCAGACGGTCGAGGTTAGCCTGCATCGACTGGAGTTTGCGCTGCGCTTTCTCCTTGCGGCGGCGGTGCTTGAGCACGCCTGCGGCTTCTTCGATAAACGCACGACGCTCCTCTGGCCGGGACTCCAGAATCTGCGAAAGCCGGCCCTGTCCGACGATGATGTGCATCTCGCGGCCAATGCCGGTGTCGCTGAGGAGCTCTTGGACATCCATGAGGCGGACGCGAGAACCGTTGATTTCGTACTCACTTGCGCCGTCGCGGTACATGCGACGCGTGACAGAGACTTCCTTATATTGAATGGGAAGTGCCCCATCGGAATTGTCGATGGTAAGAGTAACCTCCGCGCGCCCCAAGGGCTTTCGCCCGGAAGTTCCCGCGAAGATGACATCTTCCATTTTGCCGCCACGGAGGGTCTTGGCGGAATGCTCACCCATAACCCACGCGAGGGCATCGACGACATTCGACTTACCAGATCCATTCGGGCCGACAACTGCGCAGATGCCGGGCTCGAATTTCATCGTCGTCGCCGAAGCGAAGGATTTAAAGCCCTTCAGAGTCAGCGATTTCAAATACATGGGGCAATATCTTACCCGTAGTTACGGTTTGGAGCTGAATTACCCCAAGCACGCACCCTGTTACACAAGATTGTTTACACAGCCTTGTTTACACCACTGCCTGCTTAGTTGACGCGTAGGCCGACTCACCGTGCTGAGCGACGTCGATACCAGAATGCTCCTGCTCGCCGTGGATACGCCAACCGACGGTTGCCTTCAGGACTCGGGCAATGATGTACGTCAGCACGCTTGAGAACACCGCTGCGACGACAGCAATAATGACCTGGATGGCAAACAACTTCAGGCCGTCGATGCCACCGCCGGTAAGCAGTCCGCGATCATTAGCCAGCAGGCCAACACCAATCGTTCCCCACATAGCTGCAACCAGATGCAGACCAACCACATCCAGGGTGTCATCGAAGTTGAATTTGTACTTTAAGCCCACTCCCCAGCAACCCAGCGCACCGCCGATATAGCCCAGAATGATTGAGGTCACTGGGTTCATATCTCCTGCGGCCGGAGTAATAGTCACAAGCCCTGCGATGACACCCGAAGCGGCGCCCAGCGAGGTGGGATGTCCATCACGAATACGCTCGAGTGAAATCCAGCCGAGCATCCCCACGCACGCTGCCACCGTCGTATTCAGCCATGCCAGACCAGCGACACCGTCGGCCGCAAATGCCGAACCGCCGTTGAAGCCGAACCAGCCGAACCACAGCAGTGCAGCACCCAGCATGACGAGTGGCAGATTGTGCGGGCGATGCTGGCTGCCATCGATGGACTTGCGCTTACCGACGATAATCGCCAGCACCAAAGCGGCAGTACCAGCAGCAATGTGCACAACCGTACCGCCAGCGAAGTCAATTGGAGCGATCAATGCTTCACCGTCAGCGGTACCGAACAGCTTTGCCGACAGCCCCTCTGCCGAGTGGCTCAGCAGGCCACCGCCCCAGACCATGAAGGCCATTGGGAAGTACACCAGCGTCGTCCAGAAGCCGACGAAAATCAACCAGGTGGAGAACTTCACGCGTTCGGCCAGCGCCCCAGAGATCAGCGCTACAGAAATCGAGCAGAACGTGAGCTGGAACCCAATGTCGATGATGTTTGGGTAACCGTTCGCACTCGCAATGTAGTTGCCGTCGCCATCCGTGATTGAGTTACGCAGACCGAAGAACTCGAATGGGTTGGCAAAAACACCACCGATCGACTGCGATCCGTAGGACATCGACCAGCCCCACAGCACGTAAATGGCACCGACAACGCCGACAGCACCAAAGCTCATCATCATCATCATGTTGAGCACCGACTTCTGTCGCGACATGCCGCCATAGAACAGCGCGAGCGCCGGTGTCATCAGCAAAACCAACGAAGCCGAAATCAGCATCCACGCTGAGTTTCCAGACTGTGCAATTACTTCTTCAGGCGTCATATGTGCCTCCCCTGCCTGTCAGTAGGTAGTTATTAACTTAATCCACTCGCCTTTCGTATTTACGTATTCTTTTTCCCGGTTGCGTAGGTTTTTAGCGCTCTGAGACCTCTACAACGCACCAATCGACTACCTCAAGACACGAAAAATCCCCCGCCAACTGCGCAAAAACAATGACATAGAGCGAGGGATAGAACGTATTCGAATTTTTCGGATTCCTACACCGACATGGGGGGGAGGAAGGCAGTTGGCACCCGCTTAACGACGGTCAAACGTGCTCAATGCACCCTTCGGTTCCTGCCATAACGGCACCACTGCCGTCACATCGCCCGGAGTATTCGGCCCCTCAAGCCAAGCGAGCAAACTCTCACAGTCTGCCCGTGGCCCTTCAGCAACAACTAACACCCGACCATCCGGGTAGTTCTGGGCGTAACCAACCAACCCCAACTCCAGAGCCGTCGCGCGGGTGTACCAGCGAAAACCAACACCTTGAACACGACCGTGTACCCACGCGGTGAGGCGGACGTCGTTAAGCAACATCGGACTCACGCACTGTCATCGGGTCGGAACCGTCCCAGCACTCAATCTTGTCGTGGCCGCGGACGTTAGGCAGATCATCGCGGTGGAATACCGGATTAAGCCCCTTGGACTTCTGCTCGGAGTAATTCTTTAGTAGGGCGACAGCTACGCCGCCCAGCGGCAGAATGGCGATGATATTGATGGTGGCCATGAGTGCGGAGAAAGTATCTGCAAGCGACCAGACGAGTGGCACGGAACCGACAGCTCCGCCAATCACGCACAGGATGACCAGGACACGCACGGTGTTCAGGACAGCCTTGCTCTTTGACAGGAACGGGATATTCGCCTCGGCGTAGTAGTAGTTACCCACCAGCGAGGAGAACGCGAGGAAGAAGATGATAACCGTGACCGCGTGGATGGCCCACGTACCCACCTGCGCCGACAGCGCAGCCTGAGTTAACGCGGTGCCCTCCGCATCGCCGCCGAAGGTCGGATCGGACAACAGGATGATAACTGCGGTGATAGTACAGACGACCCAGGTGTCGAAGTAGACGCCCATCGTCTGGATGAGGCCCTGTTTGACCGGGTGCGACACCGACGCCGTAGCCGCCGCATTTGGTGTGGAACCCATACCGGCCTCGTTGGAGAACAGACCACGGCGAATACCCTGCATCATGGCGGTACCGACAGCGGCACCAGCGATCTCACGGATACCGAAGGCGTGCTCGAAGATGAGCTTGATCATGCCCGGCACTTCAGTGATATTGAGAGCCAGCACAATCAGACCGAGGATGATGTAGGCCACGGCCATGATCGGTACGACAATTTGCGTCACCGCCGAAATGCGCTGCACACCACCGAAGATGATGACGCCGGCCAAGATTGCCAGCACAATGCCGACGCAGAATTTAAAGATCGGCGTTCCCTGACCAGTCGACTCAGCCACAGCCGCCGTGATTGAGTTGGACTGCACCGCATTGAACACAAAACCGTAGGTCACCGTGATAGCGATGACGAAGAGCGACGCCATCCAGCGCCAGTTCTCTCCCAGCCCCTTGGTGATGTAGTACGCGGGCCCTCCTCGGTAAGAGTCCTTATCCCGCACCTTGTACAGCTGCGCCAGCGTCGACTCCACGAAGCTGGTAGCACCGCCAATCGCAGCGAGCAGCCACATCCAAAACACGGCACCTGGCCCACCCGTAGTGATTGCCACCGCCACACCTGCGACGTTACCGGTACCGACACGCGAGGCAGCAGAGATTGTGAAGGCCTTAAAGGCCGAGATGCCCTTGACCCCCTCGGAGATGTCAGACGGCTTTTCGGTAATTGCCTTGAACATCTCCGGGATGTACCGGAGCTGCACCACAATGGTCCGCCAGCAGAAGTACAGGCCTGCACCGCTGAGTAGCAGAATCATGAACAGCCAGTACTTGTCATTCCAGGCGTTGACCCAATCGGTCGCTTGTTCCATGAAGCTCATAAGGAAATTCTAGCGCTGACAGGTGGGACACAGATAACTCGATCTATTCCCAAATGGCAGACGGACAATTGCGCGCCCACACCTCGAGCACGGCTCCCCCGCTTGGCCATAGGCGTTCAAGCTCCGCTCGAAATAGCCACTTTCGCCGTTGACATGCACATATAACGCATCGAAGCTCGTGCCACCCGCCGCTAGCGCCCGCTGAAGTACCGCTTGCCCCTCGCGCAAAAGTTTCGCTAAACGACGGACCGAAAGGTCACACGCCGGCACGCGCCCATCGACCTTCGCTGCCCAAAGCATTTCGTCGGCATAGATGTTACCGATACCCGACACAATGTTCTGGTTGAGCAATACGGCCTTAATCGGCGAACGCGACTTCATCATGCGGTGTGCAAGTGCAACCACATCGACAGTTGGCTCCAATAGATCGGGCGCGATCTTGGCTGCGGGTTCCGGAACAAAGCGACCGTGGGATTCGACCATTTCACAGGCCCAGACCCAACCAAAGGTGCGCTGATCGTTGAAGTTGATAAGGTGCCGAGCGCCGTCCGGCAGGGCTATGTCAAATGCGGCCCTGGTGTGGCGTCCGGGCAGCGTATCGGGCGTGTACGGAGCTTCCACACGCAATTGGCCGCTCATACCCAGGTGGATGGCAATTGCGGAGTCGTCGTCAAGCGTGAGCCACATGAACTTGCCGCGGCGATCCGTAGCGATAACCGTGCGCCCGCGCGTGCGACCGATAAACTCTGCGGCACCACCGGGTTGGCGCCGCACGGCACGAGCGTTGTAGACGAAAGTGTCCTCGATGCGGCCACCGACGACGTAAGCGTCGAGACCGCGGCGTACGGACTCGACTTCAGGAAGCTCGGGCATTATGCCAGTGCAGTATGCGCCTGATGCGCGGCGTGCATCTCGGCTTCCTTCTTCGTGGCGCCGGTACCGCTGCCCTTAACCACGCCGTCAACCAGCACGTCAACGTAGAAAGTTAGGTCATGGTCGGGGCCGGTGGTGCGCACGGTGTACTCAGCAGCCGGTAGTTGCTTGGCTGCCAGGCGCTCCTGCAACAGCGTCTTCCAGTCACGACCGCGAGACTCCGTCGGGGCATCGTCAATCATCTGGTTAAACAGGCGAAGAACGGTCTCGCGGGCAACCTCAAAGCCATGCTGCAGGTAAATGGCACCCAGCAGCGCCTCGGTGGTGTCAGCGAGAATTGAGTGCTTATCCGCACCACCGGTGGCCTTCTCACCGCGACCGAGGAGAATGTGCTCCCCCAATCCGATACTGCGGGCCAGGTCAGCCAGCGCGTACATGTTCACGACACCTGCGCGCATCTTGGAAATATCCTGCTCAGCGCGGTCCGGGAAGCGACGGTAGAGTTCTTCAGCAACGCACATGCCCAGCACGGCGTCGCCCAGGAACTCTAGCCGCTCGTTATTGGTCAGCATGCCATTTTCATTCGCGAAACTGCGGTGGGTCAAAGCGAGCTTCAGGGACTCCTCTGATAGCTCAACACCGAGTTTTTCCAGCAGCGGGGCGTGATCGACGGCCTCGAAAGCCGCCTTTCTAGCCGCCTCACCGGTTAGCCGACGCTTGCGGCTCATCCGTTATATCTCCTTTAAAGTCTTCGTCTAAGTCGTCGTCGATTACTTCTCGTCGCCGAGCGAGCCAAACTTTTCCGCCAGGCCAGCCCAACGCGGATCAATGCGCTCCTCTTCACCCGAGATGCCGTCTGGCTCCGGCACTTCTGAGTCCGACTCAGCACAGCTGGAATCGAAATCCAGACAGGTCGGATTGAAGGGCAGATTCAAGCCCGCCTCATCGATGACGGCTTGAGTGATATCCACCGTATTGTCGACGATCTGGCCAACTTCGTCCTCAAGGTCTTCTTCCTCGGCATCGTCGCCTGTGATGAAGTCCTCGTTGTTGGAAAAGACAGCCGAAATGTGGAAGCTGAGCTCCGGATTCAGCGGGGCTAGGCAGCGGACACACTCGCCGGTGGCCTTGGCAGTCACAGTCGCGTCAACCATGACACCACTGCCGAGGTTCGTGACAATGCCGTCAACGACAACCTCCTCGCCAGCGGCGATGCCAATCATCTCGACACCAACGCGGACGGGGCTATCGCCTACCTTGCGGAACTGCTCGGGCATGCCGCCCTGCAGACATGTCGAAACGTCCAGAACAAATGGGGATGAGTCAGTCATGATAGACCTCAGTCTACCCCGAAGATGCGCTAACGCTCGTACCGGCGGCGTTCCTGCCCCTCGGAGAAGGAAGACGGCGCGCTCTGTGCCCCTGCACCACCGCCGACGGCACCGGCCCCCGAACGCAGTACCGAGCGATTGCGACCGACATTACGCAGGGTCTCCTGGAGAGTCTGTTCAAACTCGGCGAGCTTGGAATCAACGTAGCGGTCACACTCTTCACGGAGGCGAGAGGAATCCGCGTGTGCGTCGGAAAGCAGACGATTCGCCTCGTCGTTGGCTTCGCGGACGACCGTTGACTCAGCGACCAGGCGAGCCTGCTCCTCGCGGCCTTCCGCAACGGAACGCTCGTAGGATTCGTTACCAGCGTGAATCAGGCGATCGGACTCGGCAGAAGCACGATCCACAATGCTGTCGTACTCGTGCTGAGCATCCTCGCGGAGGCGACGGGCGTCGTCCTCAGCGGCCGCGACGGTGCCAGCTGCGTGGGCATTGGCATCCTCGACGGTGTGGTTAGCGCGGGCCTCGGCCTCGTCGACAATGCGATGGGCTTCTTCATCCGCAGTCGAAATGGTGTTGTTCGCCCGGGCTTCAGCATCGTTGATAATCTCATCCCGCTGGTCCAAGACATCCTGCGCGTCATCGAGCTCAGCCGGGAAAGCATCCCTCAGCTCATCGAGCAACTCGAGAACACGCTGACGCGGAACCATACAATTGGCCGACAGTGGCACGCCGTGTGCCTCTTCTAGGATCTGGACCAGTTCATCAAGAGATTCGAAGACGCGAAACATGACTTACATGCTACTTCAGTCGGCGCTGCAGGGCGTGCAAGACAGGCTCAGGAACTAGCCCTTCCACCGAACCGCCGTAGCGAACAACTTCCTTCATCAGTGTCGACGACACATGACCGTACTTCGGATCAGCTTCCACAAAGAGAGTCTCAATGCCCGTCATGCGCCGATTCATCTGCGCCATGGGAGCCTCGTACTCGTAGTCCGCCGCCGAGCGCAGCCCCTTGACCAGGCAGGAGATGCCCTGCGCGGAGGTGTAGTCAACCAACAGCTTCGACCAGGAGTCCACCTGCACATTGTCCAAGTGCTGCGTGCACTGCCGAATGAGGTCCATGCGCTCTTCGACATTGAACATGCCCTGCTTATTCGGGTTGTGGGTAACCAGCACGGTCACCTGATCGAATTGGCGCGCGGCACGCTCAATCACATCGAGGTGACCAGAGGTCATGGGATCGTAGGAACCGGGGCAGCATGCGTGAGTCATAGAGGTCAAACCACCTTTGGCCGTCGTAAAGCGTAAAGAAGAACGTTAAGCGTTGTAGATAGCGGTGTCGAAGCGCGCCAAACCGTGAATGCGACGCTTCAGCTTCTGCTGGAGCTGTTCGTAGCCCTCGGGCCACTGCGTCTCCTCGTCATCGCGGTGACGCTCCACAGTCACGACCGCGCCCGGCGCGAGGAAGCTACGCAGCGCCTCGAGCATCTCTGTAACGGCCTCCCCCACCAACTCATAGGGCGGATCCGCGATGACGCGGTCAAAAGGCTCGCCCGGCGCGCCCGCAAGGTACGACGACACTTTCATCGGAGACAGGGCCACATCGGGATGCCCCACGGTGCGAATGTTCTTTTCAATAGCGGCAATGGCGTTCGGATCGTTTTCCACCAACACGACGGAACGCGCGCCGCGAGAAGCCGCTTCCAAACCGAGCGCACCCGAGCCAGCAAACAGGTCGAGAACGCGAGTTCCCTCTAGCCCAAAGCGTGTGGACCAGGAGGAAAAGATGGCTTCCTTCGCGCGGTCACTAGTTGGCCGAGTGGTCTCTCCCTTAGGCGCGACTAGCCTACGACCGCGTGCCTCACCTGCAATAATGCGGGTCATCTACTTCCCTTCGTGCGATGTGTTCTCGTTGCCGTTGTGCTGTGCCGTGGCGCTGTGAGTTGCTGGCGTGATTCTTGCCAGCAGCTGACCGCCTTCGACATCCACAAATTGATCTGCCGCCACCTCCGCGACCGTGCCCGGGCAGGGCGCTAAAACCGGCGCTTCTAGCTTGACGGCCTCCACGACCGCAATAACCTGACCGGTCGTCACCGAGTCTTTCTCGGCGACCTCCCAGCGGACTACTCCTGCAAAAGGTGCACAGACATCTACCATGCCCAACAGTCTACTTTGGTCTTACTAGGAGCGGTCCAAGTAGTTCGACTGCTCTTCATCGATATCGGAGATAAGCTCTCCCACAAGCCTCTCATCAACATCGAGAAGAGCCATGGCATCATGTCGGGTGCGCTCGATGATTTCGCCGTCGGTGGTGAGGTCCACCAGGCCGAGGCCGGTTGCCAGTCCCGATTGGTCATCGCCGAGCAGATCGCCGAAACTACGCGTGGCCAGGTCCAGCTCCGCCAGTTGAATGCCGTCGGTGGTGGCGGCAATGCGGTCCAGCCGGGTGCGCTCCGGTGTCTGCGAATGCGTGTGTGTACATAGGAAGCACAGGCCACCACGGTCACCACGGCCGACACGACCGCGCAGCTGGTGAATCTGCGAGATACCGTAGCTCTCGGCGCGGCGAATCATCATGATCGTGGCCTCTGGTACATCCACGCCGACTTCGATAACTGTGGTGGACACCAGCACATCCAGCTGTCCTGTGGCAAAGGCCTGCATCACGCGGTCTTTGTCCTCCGGTGCCATATTGCCGTGCAACTGACTGATACGTACACCGGGCAGTTTTTTCCTCGCTCGGTCGAACACCGCCTCCACGGACTCGTCGAGGAACTGTTCCTCATCGCGGGTAATGCGGGGACAGACAATGAAGGCGCGGTTGCCCTTGGCCACTTCTTCCCCAATGCGCTCCCAGGTTCGTGCCTCCCAGCGGGGTTTCTCCAGCGTCGGTACGACAAAGGATTGGATTTCCTGACGTCCCCGTGGCAATTCCGTCAACTGCGAAACTGCGAGGTCGCCAAAAATGGTCATCGCTACCGTGCGCGGAATCGGGGTTGCCGACATCACCAACAGATGCGGTGTCATTCCACCCCGTCCCCTGCTTCGCAGCTGATCGCGCTGGCGCACACCAAAGCGGTGCTGCTCATCGACGACCACCAGCCCGAGATCGAAGAACTCCACGCCCTCACTGAGCAGGGCATGCGTGCCGACGACAATGTCAGCCTCCCCGTTGACTGCCTCCAACAGGGTTGCCCGGCGCTCCTTCGTCGACATCGATCCCGTCAACAGTCGTACAGTCACTGCTACTCCGGCTTGCTCCAGCATCGCTGTCAGCGATCGGTAGTGCTGTTGGGCCAGGACTTCCGTCGGCGCCAGCATCGCGCACTGCCTGCTGGAATCGACTGCTTGCAGCATTCCCAGTAGGGCCACCACGGTCTTACCCGAGCCGACTTCACCTGCTAGCAGGCGGTTCATCGGGTTAGACCTCGCTATATCCTGCGCGATATCGGCTGCGACCGCGACCTGACCGTCGGTAAGCGAAAACGGCAACCCCCGGCGTAGCTCGTCGCGAAGTCCCCCGGCGACTTCCATGCAGGCCGGAGCGGTGAGACTCGCTTGAGTACGCTTGCGTGCACCAACGGCGAGCTGGAGCTCAAGCGCTTCGTCGTACTTCAGTCGGGCAAGCGCGATGTCGGGGCCCGCGATGGAGGGAAAGTGTGCGCCACGCAGTGCGGAGTCGAAATCGGTAAGTCCCTCCGGCGTGGCGGGCAATGGGTCTGGCTGCAGCGGTAACCATTCGAGGATGCGCTGCATGTACAGAGCCAGGTGAATACCCGCTACTCCTTTACGGCCACGGTAAATGGGCAGATAGGGGCGCGTGAGCAGCCGCTGCATCTCCGCAATCCCCTTGGCTGTCTTCGTCAGTGTGGCCAGCTTGCCAGTGGCTGCGCCTACCGAACCATCGGCTTTAAGCACCATGCAATCAACATTTTTCAGCTGTAGCTCATTGCGGAACTCGCTGAGCGTGCCAACAATGAGTAGACGCACACCGGGGTGCAGCATATTGCGCAGCCATTCGGCACCGAAAATCGCGGCCGGAAGAATGCGCACGCCGTCGCTGACATAGATTTTCAGTGGCTTGCGTCGGTCGGCGAAGGCGGGCGCTGGCGAAATGCTGTGCACCTCCACGACTGTGGTGATGGTGTCGCCAATGTCGGAAAATGACACATCTAAGCTCTTACCCTGCGCCACGTAGCGCTTCGGGAAATTCGTCAGCGCATCCGAGACGGTCTCCATACCAAAAGCCGTATGCAGCTTCTTTGCAGTCTTTGGCCCCACCACGATATTCAGGGGCGTGCGCGCATAATCCGAGCCGAGCCATCCGAGCATCGCGCTACTCGATTCCTACCTGCACCAGCTCATCGATGCCGGTCGCATCATAGGCTACGACCTCCACAGGCTTGTCCAGCCGCGCCCGCACTTGCGCTATGTCCACGCCCTCAGCTCCGCGCCCGAGCAGCAGAGTCACTAGTTCCCCGCCGCCAGCCAACAGGTCTGAGATGGTCTCTGTGAGCGCGTCAGTCAGGGGCTTATCGACGTCCGCAGCGACTACAGCCGTTCGCGTGCCATTGGCAGCCTCTCCCATCGCATACGCAGCAACCGCCAGCGGCAGCTCAGCCGAATGCACGGCCAAGGCAGCAAGGCCAGCCGGAATGGAGACTGTGGACACTACCGCGAGCGTCGGATTAGCCGCGGCAGCAGCGAATTCGATATCCGCCAATTCCTGGTCGCTGACCAGCCCATTTGGCAGCAGGATAACCTCGTCCGCGCCCCTCATGGCAGTCAGTGCCTTGGTGACCACATTGTCAGCGAACTCCTGGTCGGCGATGGCTGCTCGATCTGTGGGAGTGGATGTGGGAGTCGGAGCGGGGGTCGGGCTGATAGCAATCGCCCCAGAGGAGGTGATGAGATCATTCAGCGGACCGTCCGGCACTACCGCAATGAGGATGCGAGTGGACTCAGGTGTTGTCTCCGGCTCATCGAGCACCTCGATACGGATGCGTTCCGGACGACCGAAGTCAAGTGCTGCCTCGATAACCGCGCCCGGCTCCACTGTGTGGATGTGCACCATGTACTGCGCGGTCTCCGCATTACCAGCATCACCTGCGATGATGAGCGAATTGCCCAGCGGGTTCAACCGCTCTCGCAGCGCTTCCACCGCCTGGGTATCCGCCAAGGAAATCAGGTACATGACCTCCATCTCAACGGTGGCTACGTGTGGCGCGTCGACATGCAAATCGACCGGTGCGGCTGCGCGGCCGCTGACTTCGTCGGCAAGCGCGTCGAGCAGAATGACCAACCCCGCGCCGCCGGCGTCGACCACGCCCGCCTGCTGCAGTGCCGGGAGCTGGCTGGGGGTTTTCGCCAGCGCATCGCGAGCGGCATCCGCGATCGTGTCGGCGAGCTCCTCAATCGAGTCGCCCTCAAATTCCTCCGCGGCAATCGCGGCGTGCCGCAGGACTGTCAGAATCGTGCCCTCCACCGGATTGGCAATCGCTTGGGAAACATGTTGCACAGCTAGCTTTAGCGAGTGTTGTACCGACTCAACGCCAATGCCACTACCGGAGGCAGCCTCAGCCACCGCGCGAAAAACCTGCGAGAGCACAGTGCCCGAATTACCGCGGGCACCGCGCACTGCACCGGCAGCTAGGGCCGCGGTGACTGCGCGAACATCGGAAGCGTCAGCCTTTTGCGCTTCCTCATAGGCCGAACTCAACGTCGCGAGCATATTCGACCCGGTATCGGAATCCGGTACTGGGAAGACATTGAGACTGTTGATCTCATCGCGGCGGGATTGAAGCGCGTCAATCCCCCGGGCAACCCAGCCGACGATGGCGGCAGAACCAATCTGCAAAGACATGAATTCCTATTCTAGCGTCCAGTCGATAGGGGTAGCTCCCTGACGAATCAGCGACTCATTGGCCCGGCTGAACGGACGCGACCCAAAGAACCCACGGGATGCCGACAGCGGTGACGGGTGCGGCGAACAGATGCAGTCCACGCCGGGGAGCCAACGCTGCAAACTCTGCGCGTCGCGTCCCCACAGAATGGCCACGAGAGGCTGATCACGGGCGACCAATGCTTTGATGGCATGCTCCGTGATTGCCTCCCAGCCCTTACCGCGGTGCGAGGCAGCAGCACCCGGACGTACGGTCAACACACGGTTGAACAGAGCTACGCCCTGCCTACTCCACGGAGTGAGGTCACCGTTGGAGGGAGTCGGGAGCCCCAGGTCGGAGGAATACTCCTTAAAAATATTCGCCAACGACCGCGGTACCGGCTTCACATCCGGCTGGACCGAGAAGCTAAGCCCCATCGCATGCCCCGGGGTCGGGTACGGGTCCTGACCGATAATGAGCACCTTGACCTCATCGAATGGATAAGTAAAGGCGCGCAGCACATCGGTGCCCGCGGGCAGGTAACCGTAGCCGGCCGCGTTCTCCTCGCGCAGGAACTGCCCCATCCGGTGGATGTCATCGGCCACTGGCTCCAGCGCCTTCTGCCACCCTTCTTCGACCGGCAACGGATCCATGTCATGCAGCCTTTCTTCTCAAAACCTCTTCGAACTCTTAAAAGGAAACCCAACCGGCATCGCGGGCAGGAGGTTGGCCGTCGATAAGCACCGAATCGAACTTTTCCTTCGACACCGTGCCGATAGCGCGGAACCCCGTCGGAGGCTCCCCCGGCGTCGAACCGATCAGTGTGTGGTCCTCCCCGCCGGTGAGCACCCACTCCCACGGGTCGATGCCCAGGTATTCACCAGCGGCAATCTGCAACTCATCGGGCGCAATGGCACTGCTGTCAACTTCCAAAGTAACCCTGGAGGCCTGCGCAATAGCGCGGAGATCCACGACCAGTCCATCGGAATTGTCCGTCAGTGAACGCACACCTGTGGCTCGCGCCGTAGCACCCCTGCGATATTCAAATTCGGGCGTACAGTGTGCGGCCACCAGCTGCGCAAACTCGCTTGGAATTTTTGCCGGGCTTCCGCAGTGCTGCAGCAGCGCAAGGCCCGCAGCAGAGTAGCCGATGCGTCCCGACGCAATCACCGTATCCCCCGCGCGTGCTGCTGAGCGCAGCAGCGGCCGCCCAAGCCCACCGAGTTCGCCCATCGCACTGATGGAAATCACCAGAGAATCTCCGCTGACCATGTCACCACCGACGAGTTCCGCCGGACATTGCTTGCCTTCCTGCCACAATCCCTCGGCGATACCGGTGACCACACTCACCGGAGTATGCAACGGTGCTGAGATGGCGAAAAGCATGGCCGTTGGACGCGCACCCATCGATTCGATATCGGCGAAATTCTGTACTGCGGCCTTAGCTCCAACTTGCTGAGGTGTCGACCAGTCCAGGCGGAAGTGGCGCCCTTCCACCAACATGTCGGTGGAAGTGACAAAACGGGCGTTGGGGGTTGTCTGCGTCAAGACGGCGGCATCGTCGCCATTGCGTGCCGACGGGGCGATAGCCCGGATGGCCTCAATGACCCCAAACTCGCCAATATCGCCAATGGTCAATTCAGTCACAGTGTCGAGTCACATTCCTAATAGTCGATGGTTAACCGTTAATAGCGGAACTCGTCTCGGTATTGCCCCCAACCAATTGGAGTTGGTACCGGACAACGTAGAATCAGGCCCATGGTAGACGCACCCCCATCGGGAGAAACAGTTCAGTCCAAGGGTAGCCGGACACGCGCGGGCATCGCACTCGCTATCGCCATTATCGCTATCCTCGGCATTATTTTTGCCGCAAAGATTTACCAGGATAATCAGGCGACAAAGCCAGTCGCGATTTCCAATCCGGAGCTTCCCGCCAATGACTCGCCCGAGTGTGCGGAACTGCTCGACCGACTGCCAGATCGCGCCGCAGGTCTGGTTCGCGCCGACATTGCAGAGCCGGCTCCAGAAGGCGCCGCTGTGTACCGAAACTTGGAACAAGACCGCATCACGCTGCGCTGTGGCGCGAACGTACCTAGCCAGTACAACGAACTGGCTAAGACCGAAGAGGTCAAGGGCATTTCGTGGCTGCGCGTGGTCGACAGTACCGACGAGTCTTTGGCGACTTGGTTCACCGTCGGGCGCGAACCGGTTGTTGCGATTACCGCCGAAGGAAATGCAGAGGCGGAGGATGCCCTGAGTGACCTCGCCGAGGCGCTGCGCCCGGACTCCGAGTACAAGAACAAGCCGGAGCGCGGCGGCGTCCCACTGGTAGAACTGGCAGCTCCGGAAGCTGATAAGCGCTGCAGCGGCTTGGAAGCTGCCCTCCCCCGCGATCTCGGCAACCGTCACCGTCTGAGCGCAGCGGAAATGCCGGCTGACATGCCGAAGGACATGGTCATTTGGGGCGGTACCCCAGCCGATCCGGTGGTGCTGCGCTGTGGTGTCGACGAGCCGGCTGGCTACAGCACCACCACGCAGCAGCTAACACAGGTTGGTGACATTGTCTGGTTCAACGAACCAACGCTGTCCTCCGGTACCTCCGCCACCTGGTACGCCATGGGGCGTGAACGCTTCGTCGCCGTTGAAATGCCAATGTCGGAGGCCAGCTCTCTGATGCCGGTGCTCTCCTCGGTCATCGCTGACAACCTGGAGAACATCTCGCCGAGCGAAGAGAAGTAAGAACCAGCTTTTATCGACGAGCTACCAGCGCGCGCTCAATCAGGGCGCTGAGCAGCTCCTCGTAGGCAACACCTGAGGCCGCAAACATCTGCGGGTACATCGAAATCGGGGTGAAACCCGGCATGGTGTTGACCTCATTGATAATCGGGCCATTATCCGTGACAAAGAAGTCCACGCGAGTCAGACCATCAGAGCCCAGTGCCCTGAACGCCCGACGAGCATCCTTCTCCAGCGCCTTCAAAACATCCTCTGGCAGCTCAGCCGGAATCTGCGCCGAAACGATGTCATCCAAGTACTTGGTCTCAAAACCGTAGAAGCCCTCGTCGGAGTCCTCCGTGCCACGCAGCAAGGACGGAACCGATACCTGCAGGCTGCCGTCAGCGCGCTGCAACACGCCAATCTCCACCTCGGCACCGTCTACACCGGCCTCTACGATGACCTTCCAGTCATGCTCTCGGGCCAGCTCTACCGCCGCATCCAGATTCGCCCAATCATCGACGCGGGAGATACCAATCGACGATCCGCCACGGGCAGGTTTGACGAACACCGGCAGGCCAAGGGTCTCCTTGTCCTCGTCGGAAAGCGACTCGCCAACGTGCAAAACGACCTGCTTGCCGATAGGAAGCCCCGCTGCCTGCAGGAGATTCTTCGTGCGTTCCTTATCCATACCCGCCGCGGAAGCGAGCACGCCCGGGCCGACGTAAGCAATGCCGGAAAGCTCAAAGAGCCCCTGGATTGTGCCATCCTCGCCGTGCGGACCGTGGAGAACAGGGAAGATGACGTCGACAGTGTCGAAAACCTCGCCGGCGCGATCACCGGTGACATAGCGGAACTCACCGCGGCGTGACGGCGAGGTGCTCAGCGCAACTTCCTCGCCTGGGATGACCTCCGGCATCGTACGCCCCTGCGTGCGCAGCGTGTCCGTCTCACGCGTGCCGACGGTCCAGACACCATCCTTGGTAATACCAATGGGAACCACTCGGAAGCGGTTCTCATCCAGGTGATCCATAATTGCGCCAGCTGAGACACAGGAGACACTGTGTTCAGGGCTTGCGCCGCCGTAGATAACGGCGACGGAAATGCGATCTGCAGACGAGCTATTCGACGAAGTCATGGTGACTAAGTTTAGCCCCGCCCCTGCATTATTGGTTATTCCGACTTGCGGCTGCGCCCCATCAGCTTACGAATTGTCTCATCGACCTTCGCGCCTTCGTGGCAGACAGCGTAAACGGCCTCAGTAATTGGCATTTCCACGCCATTGCGGCGAGCGAGGTCACGGACCGAGATTGAAGAAATCACACCCTCAGCCACCTGACCGCGCGTAGCGTGCTGCGCCTGCTCCATCGTGTCACCGCGACCGAGACGGTCACCGAAGGTGCGGTTACGCGACAGCGGCGAGGAACAAGTGGCCACCAAGTCACCGAGGCCCGCCAATCCCGCGAAAGTCTTATCTTCTGCGCCGACGGCATTACCCAGACGAGTGATTTCCGCCAAGCCACGGGTGATAATGGTTGCCAGCGTGTTCTCACCCAATCCTTGACCAGCGGCCATACCGCAGGCCAACGCAATGACGTTCTTGCAGGCACCGCCGATTTCGCAGCCGATCACATCGGTGTTGGTGTACGGGCGGAAGTAATTAGTGGCAACTGCCGCCTGAATCATCTTGGCATTGTTCTCATCAGCGCAAGCAATGACCGTTGCCGCTGGCTGCTCCATCGCAACCTCGCGGGCGAGGTTCGGGCCGGACAGCACCGCAATACGCTCTGCTGGCAGGTCTGTGACCTCCGCAATGACCTCACTCATGCGCAGATGTGTCTCGCGCTCCACACCCTTGGCCAGGCTGAGCAGAATCGTCTCCGGCCCGATGAAGTCCTTCCAGACCTTGAGGTTGTCACGCAGAGTCTGCGAGGGCACGCCCAGCACCACCACATCCGCGCCCTTCAGCGCGGCCTCTGCATCCGAGGTGGCTTCGATGTTGCGCGGCAGCCCCAGACCAGGCAGGTAGTCGTGGTTTTCGCGGCTGATCTGAATACGCTGTGCCTGCTCCGCACGTCGCGACCACAGCCGTACAGGATTGCCCGCATCAGCAAAAACCTTGGCGAGCGTCGTGCCCCACGAGCCCGCACCCATCACTGAAACTTGCACCATCGCCGCGACCTTCCTCCGTTAGCCTCTAATCTCCAACAAGTCTAGCGAGACGTTCTCACACTGCGATACTAAACTAGGTCGGCGACAAAGGATTGAAAGGGAATTCACGATGATGCACGAAGAGGACAAGGACCTCAAGGGCGATACCTCCGTGACCGGTCGCCTGCGCCAGATTCCGACGAAGCCAGGTCAGGATGTCACCAAGCCGACCTTCGCGGCCGGCGCGGTTCTATGGCGCGGCGATGTCCATAACCCTGAAATCTGCGTGATTCACCGTCCTTCCTACGACGACTGGTCGCTGCCGAAAGGCAAGCTCGACGCCGGCGAGAACCTCATTGCCACCGCCGTCCGCGAAATCTGGGAAGAGACCGGCTACCGCGTCCGTCTGGGCAAGCTCGTCGGCAACGTCTCTTACCCTGTCGCCGGACGAACGAAGCTGGTCTGGTACTGGACCGCTGAGGTTCTAGACGGCGAATTCGAACAGAACTCCGAGGTCAACGAGCTTCGTTGGGTCTCCTGGGACGAAGCCGAGGAGCTGCTGTCCTACGACCTCGACCGCGACGTGCTGGTCAAGGCCCGCAAGCGCATGAACAAGGAACCGGACACCCGTCTCATTCTGGTTCGCCATGGGCGTGCGCACCGTCGCACCAACTGGAACGGCAATGATGCACTGCGGCCACTGGATAAGAAGGGACGTCGTCAAGCGGAACTGCTCGTCTCTGCCCTGGAAGGCTTCCGCCCCGAGCGGATCTACTCCGCCGAGCCCGTGCGTTGCCAGGACACCGTCGCGCCACTCGCCGCAGAGCTGGGAATGCAGGTCACAGTCGACGAACGGCTTGGCGACGAGCACTGGATTGCCAACCAGGTTGAGTCCAAGAAGGCATTCGAAGACATTGTCGCGCTAGGCGGAGTCAGCGTCATCTGCTCTCAGGGCATCACCATCCCAGACCTGCTTGCCGCCTGGTCCGCTGAGGGCACCTTGCCCTTCGACGAGGAAATCCTGTGCAAGAAGGGCTCTGCCTGGGTGCTGGGCTTCAACGACGGTGTGATGACCACGGCTGATTACTACGCCTCGGCGCTGCCGGTGAAGTAGTTTGTGAGGATTTTGACCTACAGCGTCTTAGGCTTGTGGGCCGGACGACTCTCCTCGTAGGCCACAATGTCCGCTTCGTTGCGCAGGGTCAGGGAGACGTCGTCAAGCCCTTCCATCAGACGCCAGCGGGTGTAGTCGTCGACCTCGAACGGGAAGACCTGCTCACCGGCCTCGACGGTGCGGGTCTCCAGGTTGACGGTGAGCTCCATGCCAGGGTTAGCCTCCAGCAGCTTCCACAGCAGCTCGACATCGGACTGCTGCATCTGTGCGGCGAGCAGCCCCGCCTTGCCGGCATTGCCACGGAAGATATCGGCGAAGCGGGAGGAGATGACGACGCGGAAACCGTAGTCCATCAGGGCCCACACGGCGTGCTCGCGGGAAGAACCGGTACCGAAGTCCGGCCCTGCTACGAGGACGGAGCCCTTTGCGTATTCCGGACGGTTGAGCACGAAGTCGGACTCGTTGTTGCGCCAGTTGCTGAACAGGCCATCCTCGAATCCGGTGCGGGTGACGCGCTTTAGGTAGACAGCCGGGATGATCTGGTCAGTGTCGACGTTGGATCGCTGCAGGGGAACGCCGACGCCGGTGTGAGTATCAAACTTTTCCATAGTGAAAGGTCCTTAGAAGTTCTGCTTGGGTCTGTTGTACAAAGATCGGCAGTGAGAGTCAGTTAGAGATCAGCCGGTGCTGCGAAGTGACCGGCGACGGCAGTGGCTGCGGCGACAGCCGGGCTGACCAGGTGGGTACGACCACCCTTGCCCTGACGGCCCTCGAAGTTGCGGTTGGAGGTCGAAGCGCAACGCTGGCCCGGGGTCAGCTGATCCGGGTTCATGCCCAGGCACATGGAGCAGCCCGGCATACGCCATTCGGCGCCTGCCTCTTCGAAGATCTTGCCCAGTCCCTCTTCCTCAGCCTGCGCACGGACCTTTGCGGAGCCCGGCACGATGAGCATCTGGACGCCGTCGGCAACCTTGCGGTCCTTCAGCACGTCGGCGACGGCGCGCATGTCCTCGATGCGGCCGTTGGTGCAGGAACCTACGAAGACCACGTCGACCTTGACGTCGCGCATCGGGGTGCCCGGCTTCAGATCCATGTACTCCAGTGCGCGTTCGGCCGCGATGCGGTCGGAGTCCTCAGCGATGAACTCCGGATCTGGCACGGTCTCCCCCAGCGGCACGCCCTGGCCAGGGTTAGTACCCCAGGTAACGAATGGAGTCAGCGCGGAACCGTCGATTTCAACGACCTTGTCGAACTTCGCGTCCTCGTCAGTAACCAGGGACTTCCAGTATTCGACTGCCTCGTCCCACTGCTCGCCCTGCGGCGCGTGCGGGCGGTCCTTCAGGTATTCGAAGGTGGTCTCGTCCGGAGCAATCATGCCGGCACGGGCACCGGCTTCGATGGACATGTTGCAAATGGTCATGCGGGCTTCCATCGACAGCTTCTCGATGGCCTCGCCGCGGTACTCAATAACGTGGCCCTGACCACCGCCGGTGCCAATCTTGGCGATAATCGCCAGAATCAAATCCTTGGCGGTAACACCATCCTGCAGTTCGCCGGTGACGTTGACCGCCATGGTCTTGAAAGGCTTCAGCGGCAGGGTCTGGGTAGCCAGAACGTGCTCAACCTCCGAGGTACCGATACCGAAGGCCATAGCACCGAAAGCACCGTGGGTTGCGGTATGCGAGTCACCACAGACGACGGTGGTGCCCGGCTGAGTCAGGCCCAGCTGTGGGCCGACGACGTGCACGATACCCTGTTCGCGGTCGCCCATCGGATGCAGGCGGATACCGAACTCCTCGGCGTTCTTGCGCAGTGTGGCAATCTGGGTACGAGAGGTCGGCTCCTCAATCAGATTGATTTTGCCGCCGGCGACAGTGGTCGGAACGTTGTGGTCCTCGGTTGCGATGGTCAAATCCGGGCGGCGTACCTTGCGCCCTGCCAGACGGAGGCCATCAAAAGCCTGCGGCGAGGTAACCTCGTGGACGAGGTGCAGATCGATATAAATCAGATCTGGTTCGCCGTTGTCGCCTTGCTTGACTACGTGGTCATGCCAGACTTTCTCGGCCAGAGTCTTCGGGCTGGTGTCCGTGGTGCGCATAGTGGGTGAGCCGCCTTCCGGATATATCTCTTTTATCTCAAGGAATGAGATGTTAATATCATGGCATGGGACAGATTAGCACATCCGAGACGCCAGCTCTAAGTGGCATTAAGGTTCTCGACCGTTCGGTACTCATTCTCAAGTCTGTTGCAGAAACTCCACGCACCCTCGCCGAGCTCTGTGACGACACCGGCCTGCCCCGCGCCACCGCCCATCGGCTGGCCACGGCGTTGGAAGTACACCGCCTTGTCACCCGCACTCCGGACGGCCGCTGGACGACGGGCCCCGGCCTCACCGAGATCACGCCTGTCACAACCGACCTGCTTGCCGACGCCGCAGCGCACATCCTGCCGAAGCTAGTAGAGGTAACCGGAGAGTCCGTGCAGCTCTACCGTCTCACCGGCGATACCCGCACCTGTATTGCCTCCATGGAGCCCGCCACCGGACTGCGCAACACCGTGCCAGTTGGCTCTCGCATGCCGCTAACCGCCGGCTCCGCCGCACGTGTTCTCCTGGCCTTTGGCCCGGCCAACCTCGCTGAGCGAATGCTTCCCGACGCCGACTTCAACCAACAGGACCTCGACGACTGCCGACGTCTCGGCTGGTCCGAGTCCATGGGTGAGCGCGACCCCGCACTTGCCTCCGTCTCCGCCCCGGTTTTCGACAGCAACCAGCGCATGATTGCAGTCCTATCCGTCTCCGGCCCCGTGGAGCGCATGACTCCGTCGCCCTACGAATGCTGGGGCGCAAAGGTTCTCGGCGCCGCTGAAGAGATGAGCTCCCGACTGTAATGCCCGCTTACCGTCACCTTGTCCTTCTTCTGTCCATGTTCGCGGCGGTCGGTTCGTCCGTCGTTCACATGGGTGTGCCTTTTCTCATCCCATCCCTACAGGAAAACGGCTTAAGCCTCTCCGCCGCCGGCCTCGTCGCAGCAATGCCGGCGGCCGGTATTGTCTTCACGCTCATCGCCTGGGGCTGGTTTGTCGACCGCTATGGCGAACGCGCAGCTCTGTTCGCCGGCCTGACCTCTACTGCCTTAACGACGGGGCTTGCGGCGCTAGCTTCGTCGTCAAGCCCGGCTCTGCTCGGGGCCACGCTCTTTCTCGCCGGGTGTGCGGCGGCGAGCGTGAATTCGGCATCCGGCCGCGTGGTGTCGGGCTGGTACCCACCGCATCAGCGCGGCACTGCGATGGGCATTCGCCAAATGGCTCAGCCCCTCGGCGCTGCACTATCAGCGGTAACCCTGCACCCTCTCGCGCAGAATTACAGCATCGGAGTCGCACTCGCGATGCCCGCAATCCTGTGCGCCGTGCTGGCGTTGCTTGTACTGATAGGCGTGAAGAATCCCCCTCGCCCTGATGCCTCGAACCCCACCGTCACGGCCAGCCCCTACCGGGACGGCAAGTACCTCGTGCGCATCCACATCGCCTCGGCGCTGCTGTCCTGGCCGCAGTCGATGATGGGTGCCTACATTCTGGTGTGGTTGCTGTCTGTGGGGTACTCCGATGGCACGGCGGGCACAATTGTGATGGTCTCGCAGCTGCTCGGTGCCGGATCGCGAGCACTGATGGGTGTGGTCTCTGACCGAGTGCGATCTCGCATCCGCCCCTACCGCTGGGTCTCGGGTGCGACCTTTGTTTTGGCTGTCGCAATGATGATTGCCAGCTGGGCTGATTGGCGTACGCTTGGAACTTTGCTGGTCTGCGCACTGGCCGTTGCTGTGGTCAGCCCGAATGGACTCGCCTTCACCGCAGTTGCTGAATACGCAGGCCCCTTCTGGTCCGGACGCGCTATGGGTACGCAGAACACGTTCCAGAACATTATCTACGCTGCAACGCCTCCGGTTTCGGGTGCGATTGTGGCCGCTGCGGGCTTCCCCGCGCTGTTTGCCGTCACGGCTCTGTTCCCCGCCGCCGCGCTGGGTATTGCGCCACGAGAAGACCAGAACCGCAACGGGCGGGTGCGGGTCGAGCTTGACTAGCTAGCTCCGCATCCACCAACCAAATCGAGCCACGCACGCTACCCAGTGCACAGCCAATAAACACAGCAGTCCGGCACTAACGGCGTACAGCCACTGCGCGCCGATAGTGCCACCCAGGTTGTGCGTACCAAGACTCAGAGTGCCAACGGGGAAGGTTGCACCCCACCAACCAGGGCTGTATCCCGCCCAACGGATTACGGCGCGGGTGAATCGTCGTAAAGCAATGGCAGCGAGGAAGACACCGACAATGAGCACGGTGGTACCGTAAGCGACAGCGAAGGTTCGGTTGAAAAGCAGCTGGGCAGCGGCCGTGGACTGACCGACCAATCCGAGCGGAATCCAGGCAGTACCGGCGATGGAATCGGGGATACGCATGGTGCCGGAGAACAGCGCGACGTAGCAGCGTACGAAAACCGGCAGAACTGTAATCAGCGCCATACAGAAGAGTATTTGTGCGCAGACCTGATAGAACGTGCCGTAGCCAACGCTCAGCTGCGCGCCGCTTGTCGCCGCCACCATCGGGGCGACCAGTGCAAGGCCCCACTGAAAAGTCGGCTCGCCTTCGAATCCTCGCAGTTGACGAAGACTGACGTAGATTGCCAGCGGCGCGCCAATCCACCAGGACGCCAGCTGCCACACAGAATCGTTAAACAACGAGCTTGCGGCGCTCCCGAGAGACATAATGCCCATCGCGAACATGCCCCACGGCGCCTGCAACTTCGAGTGAAAAGCCGGGTTTCGAAATCGCAACCAACCGACCACTATGAAACCGAGAATGCCAACTGCCACGACGAGAAGCAGTTCCGGAACCACCGGCACGTCATGAATGTGCGCAAGCGTGGCGAAGATGGAGGTGCCCATCAGCGATCCTGCCCACGCAGGCCCGGCGGGCGCAAGCACATCACTGCGAGGAGAGTTGGTCATGCCCATACCGTATTTGTTCTTGCTGCAGTCACCGCTATCACGAAACTCTGTGAGGGGTACCATTGATGCATGTACCCCTCCGCTGTGGCCGAACTCGAAGCACTTTTCACCGTCGCCCGTGCGGGGTCGATCTCGAAGGCCGCGCGTGAGCTCGGCACCAACCAGCAGACCATGTCCGCACGCATCGCACGGGCGGAAAGAGCGCTGGGAATCACAGTCTTCGAACGCTCCCCTTACGGCGTCTCCCCTACAGAAAAAGGGCAAGTGCTTATCGACGCTCTCCCAGACCTCCTCGCCGCCTGCCACAAGTTTTCGGGCATTGCCGCCAGCTTGCGTTCCGACAATGTTCCCCGCCACCTCACCCTTGCGGTGTCCAACACTGTCGCTGAGCTCTACTACCCCGGCTGGGCCGCAGAGTTCCACCGGCAACATCCCGCAGTCAAACTTTCGATGGTGCAGGCAAACTCCCGTGAGGTGCGGCAACTAGTAGCCGACAGTGCGGTGGACTTCGGCCTGGTAGAGGGCGAGGCTGGTCGGCACGACCTCGAAGAACGAATCATCGGCACCGACGAACTGGTCCTCGCCGTGCCGACTGGGCATTTGTGGGCTGAGCGGGCCGAGATATCCGCCGAGGAACTGCGCGCGACGCCACTCGTTATTCGCGAACCGGGTTCCGGTAGCCGACAGGTGGTGGAAGATGCACTGGGCACTCTCACCGAACCCGCCGGAGAATTTGGCTCCCTTTCAGCACAGCGCGCTGGAATGATTGCGCTGGCAGCGCCAACAATCATCGCCCGCGGCGCAATTCGCGATCAGGTAACGCTCGGGCGCATCGTCATCGTCCCCACCGACACCGTTTTTACTCGCAACCTCAGCGTGGTTATGCGTCGTGGCAGTAAAGCTAGTGGGGACATTTCGGAATTTATCCGCATTGCTAGTCCTATACTTAGCAAGCATGAGCAATTCGAATGATGAACTCTTTTCCTCCGACCGCTACGATGCCGGTATCCAAATCCGCCGCGAGGTAATGGGCGACGAATTCGTCGATGCCGCCCTCTCCCGCAATGCTGGCTCCGACGGAGAGACCCTGCAGAAGCACATCACCGCCACAGTCTGGGGTTCTGTCTGGAGCCGCGAAGGGCTGGCCAAGCGCGATCGCTCTCTGCTCAACATTGGAATGCTCGTCGCTCTGCGAGCCACCGAGGAACTGCGCGGCCACATCAAGGGCGCCCTCGCCAACGGTCTGACCCGCACCGAGATCACCGAAGCCATCGTCCACGCTTCCGGTTACTGCGGCGCACCGGCCGCACTGTCCGCGATGAAGGTCGCGCAGGAAGTGCTCGTTGCTGAGCTCGGCCCGCTTGACGACGACGATCAGTAGGCAGCCCATGGGCTCTCAGGCTCTGGTCTCCGCGTTAGTACATCAGTGATGCGGCGCAGCAGCCACGACAGTGGCAGGGCGATGGCAGTGGTGACAATTGCCACTGCCAACATCGAACCCTGGAAGGTCTGATAACCCATCAAGCTCATTACCCAGTCCATGACCAACACGTGAACGAGGAAGAACTCGTAAGAGACTTCTCCCAACCAAATCATGGCTGGATGACGAAGCCACCTTACCTCCGTACCCAGCGCAATCGGAGCCACGAATGCGCCGGCAGACAGACCATACAGCGTGGTCTTCCACAACGCCTGGTCGACATCATCCGGCACCAAGGTTGCTGGCCCCACGTGAGTGGTTGTGGATAGGAAAAACAGGACTAGCGCTATCAGCCAGCTGGCCGCCAAATTGACGCGCCAGCCAACTTTTCGCCCGTAAGCCAGCAGCATTCCGATGGCGAACCAGTCGAAATACGCCATCGGCCACAGCCGTGCCACTACCGGCAGCAGGTTTTCCTGGTGCGATAGCACAGTCCAGACCGGGCCAATGAGGCCAAAACCAATAATGATGGCCAACGTTGGACCAGGCCGTAGCCGACCCTTTGTGATCGTCCAGATGCCAAGCCCCACCAGCGGCAATACCAAGTAGAAGCCGACTTCCACCACCATCGACCACATCTGCGGCAAGCCCGGGTGAATCCAGCCGAATTGGAGCGTCTGGGTAAACGACATCGTGCGCAACCAGCCCTGTAGCCCTCCACCAGATGGTGGTGGGTCGTCTGCGGTGTGAATGAGAAAGGCCGCAGTGACCACAATCCAGTAGGCCGGCAGGACTCTCTTCGCACGGCTGGTGAAATACTTCCGCAAGTCGGTCGGTTCGCGGGGACATCGTCAGGCGAACCGAGCCAGCGCCCTGTGAGCAGAACCGCACTGAGCACGAAGAAGATGGTGACACCGATTTCGAATCGACCGTTGAGGCGCCCCAACCAATCGCCGGTGTAATTGCCTGTCCAAAACGCGGCATGCGTGAGCAGGACGCCGAACGCGCCGATGGCTCGGATGCTGGTCAGCTCCGGAACGTAGGTGGACTTGGCCGAATTCATGCCAATATTTTAGGGATGCTAACTACTTTCCGTGCTTGTTTCGGCAAAAGCTCGGTCTACAAGTCTTGCTACCTCTTCTATATTTTTCGACAGCGTTCAGAATATACTGTGCAAATGCGCGCACCGGCTGCAATCTCAGCGTTGAAGGTCGGACAAGAAGTACTCGTCGCTGGGCTCAGCTCGTTTGATGACAGCAATGCGTAGTGAATCCACGGACTCGTAAATTGACCTTCATATGCACGGTGCTACAGAAAAATCATCCGTGAAATTCACCGTCCGGGAACGCGTCGACCCACGTGCTTTCATCTCTGCCAAGCACATCAATAATCTTTTCAATGAGCCCGGCATTGGCCTTAAGGTCGAGCGCAGGTGGATTTGGCATCAATAAACGGTACTTGGGATTGAACGTGTCGAGATACTTCTCAGCCCACGAAATCCACGGGCTGTCAGGCTCAATTCGCTTCACATATTCGAGATAGGAACACACCGCTTCAAACTTATTTAACTCCTGCGAGCGCTGATACAAAGTGTCGAAATAGAAATCCTTCGCGACAGTCTTCGCAGCGATTGGCTTAGCGAACTCATATTGCTTGGCTCGGAGCGCCCTCTCTCTGCCAGCAATCTCATAATCCGTCTTCTTCCAAAATTCCCGAATTTGATGCCACTTGAAATAGGACTCAATGCCGTCAGCAAACGCTTCTGAGGTCTTCTTCGAATCACGCGCGGACATCCCTCGAAATTCAAGGACAAGTTGACCATTCGGGATTTTTTCCCAGAAGCGTCTCATTTTTTCGCCCTCGTGCCAACGGTTGTGATCATCAATTTCTTCTTGCGTTGGCTCACGTTGCACCCGGTTATATCTCTCGCGGAACTTGAGCTCTTGAAGATCGAAATCAAAGCCGAGCTTGACTGCACGAAGCACTTTCTCTTTAGACCATGAGTTGTACCAAGTCTCTATTTCTATCCGGCCACCGTTCAGTTCAATCTCTGTGAAGAGCACATGCAAAACTCGCTTTACCCGCAATTGCACATCGGAACTAAACTGCCGCTTGTAGTATCCAAACGCTTCGACAGCTTTCTTATTGTATTTAGACACACGTTTGTCACCACGTAAAATCTCCCTCCACCCAACCAGTTTCATTGGCTCGATAGAGATAACAGCGGCCTTGAATCGGGGCTTCTCATGGCTATATACGAAGGTTCTTCCCTCGTAGTCAAAGACCTGGCTGCTTGACAGCCAAGACCTATCACGAGAAAGTTTCGCAGCCGCAGGTAACCAGAAGTCGTCAATTTCAACGATCGAAGCCACGATTGAAAAAACGTCGAGGTCCGACTCTCCAATACCTTGGCGTATTCGAGCTATGTAAGGAGTTAAATCAACTTCAGGCTTGGCGGGTTCCGGCGTTGGTCTTGGGTTTTTCAACGTGGAGGGCACGGGTGACTCTTTTGCATCCGCATTCTTCCGCCGCTTCCTATTAACTACAAGCGGCTCGGTACCGGCGTAAACTCTCTCACCACGTTTTGTAGCTACAGCCTTCCACTTATCACCGTGACCCGAAATCTTGACTAGCTTATGCCCCTCTAACATGCGCGCTGTATTCTTAAACGCCTCATACGGAGGGGCACCGGTGCAGCCGTCCACAATCCATCCAAGGACTTTCTTCTGTCTGCCGGTTAGCTCTTTCGCAGCCATACCTCTATTGTCACGCAAACTAAAAGCGGCGAAAAGATTCTTTCGGCTGCTACCCCTGTAATTGTCTTGAGATTTATGGGGAAGGAAGGACATTTGAGAAGAGAAAATCCCGATTCGCAATCAATCGAATCGGGATTCCTTTTCGCAAGTTTCGTTTTCATGAACCGGTTAGGCCAGAGAAGTGAAACTGCCACTTTGTACCCCGTACGGGATTTGAACCCGTGTTACCGCCGTGA
>NZ_JVPT01000001.1:0-2355 GCF_001055915.1 Corynebacterium sp. 212_CJEI
TCTCCTGGTCGAAAGTGGTGATGCATTCACCGCCTGAACCTACCAGCCAATTTTCGGGCCAATTTTGACATAAACGCAGTCAGTAACTTCCATCGCCCCACCGCCCCCAGCCATAAACGCTGTCACCGCCTGAACCTACCTCCTCCAAAAACCAAAAACCGCAACCTTTGGCCACAGTAAAACTGCGACTTCAGATTGCGGTTTTGGCAATAAATGAGGAAGCTATTTGCTTCGCGCTAGCCTAAATAAGGCTTAGCCCTGACGGGCCTTGAAGCGCGGCTCCTTCTTGTTGATCACGTAGACCTTGCCACGACGGCGCACGACCTGAGCGCCCGGCTTGTTCTTCAGCGACCGAAGGGACTTGCGGACCTTCATTCGGGCGCTCCTTTCTACTCGGCTCCGAAACGGGAATGTGCACACTGCACTCTCCCCGGACAATCACCCCAGTGACTGCCTGGCAACGCACCCTTCCTGATAATCCGAAGAAATATCAAAGAGGATGCGTTACGACACGAGTTGCCATACTACCTAATAAGCGGAATAACTCCAAAAATCCGGGGGAAACATGTTCTTTGACGGGCAACCCCAAGATCGCGACTCCCCACGTTGCAACTGCTTCCACTTCTCTACTTGGCAGCGGCAATCATGTACTCGCGGACCTCGGCAAGCGTCTTACCTGAGGTCTCCGGCACCGCCTTGATGGTGAATACCAGCGCAATTGCGCCCGTAATGGCAAAGAAGAAGAACGACCACGCACCACCGACAGCATCCACCATCGGAAGAAAAGCCTGCGCCACAAACCAGTTCGCAACCCAGAGCGCGAGACCTGCCAGCCCCATACCCAGGCCACGGGCTTCTGTCGGGACAATCTCAGAAATCAGGAGCCAGGTCGCCACCGACACAGCCGCCTGCTGAAACACGATAAATACAGTCATCAGCAGTAGCGACATCATGGCACCGGTCGAAGAGTTACTCGACAGACCATAGACGGGTGCTAGCACGAGCAGCGAGCTTGCACAGCCCACCAAACCGATAATCAGCATTCGCCGGCGACCAACGCGGTCAATAATGCTCATACCGATTGCACACGAGATCACCGAGGCGATACCGATGATGATGGAGGTGTAGACAGAGCTTTCCGTCGACAAGCCAACCTTGTTCATCATCGTCGGCGCGAAATACATAATCGCGTTCGCGCCCGTGACCTGCTGCGTCACACCAATAAGCATCGCAATGATGACGGTGCGTCGCACCCACGGGGTTTTCACGGCCAGACGCTCCGCTGCACGCTGATCGGCGCTTGACGACGCCTCACCAACGGCAACCTCAGCCAACGTCGCCTCATCTCCCTGCATCTGACGCAGCACGCCCAGCGCCTTGCCCTCCTGTCCTCGACGGACGAGGTAGGCCGGTGTGTCCGGCAGAACCAGCATGCCGATGAGCAGCACGATGCCGGGGACAGCGCCGAGTCCAAGCATGAGTCGCCAGTTACCGGAGGAGGCTAGGGCGGAGTTGGTGAGGAACGCCACCAGCTGACCAATCACGATCATCAGCGAGTTCAGGCTGACCAGGCGTCCACGCACATGCGGTGGTGCCATTTCGGAGATGTACATCGGTACGACGATGGAAACACCACCGATACAGACGCCGAGCAAAGTACGCGCAGCACCCAGCGAAAACGCACTAGTAGCGAAAGCACACCAGATACTGCCGATGATGAAGCCGACCGCTCCGAGCAGGATGGTGCCACGGCGCCCCAGGGAGTCCGCTACGCGACCGCCCAGGAACGCACCGATAGCCGCACCGACCAAGAGCATGGCGGTGACAGTGGACTCCTGTCCTGGAGTCAGCTCAAAAGAGCGCTGGATATACAGCAGCGCGCCCGAGATGACACCGGTGTCGTAACCAAAGAGGAGGCCGCCCAGAGCGGCGATGATAGCCACGGCTATCGACCGAGTTGTGGTGGTTTCCCGGTTCGGTCCAGTCTTATTCTGTTCGGTTGTACTCACGCTGGAAATCTTGCCACCGTCCAGGCAAAGACCCCCTATCCGAACAGCACTTACTCGATAAAGATGAGAGTTTTGGCACTCTTCTGGCAGGAAAATCATCCCTTTTCCCGTCCGGAACTAGCGGTAGAGTGAGGCTCATGACACCAGTAGGCACACAGGATTTCCCGCATCCCCTCCAGTCGGAGATTATTAACGACCTCCACGTCCAGCCCACCATCAATGCCGCCGAGGAAATCAGCCGCCGAGTCGATTTTCTCTGCGATTATTTCCGCACCGCGCACGCCAAGGGATTCGTGCTCGGAATTTCTGGCGGCCAAGACTCCACGCTGGCCGGGCGTCTAGCGCA
>NZ_JVPT01000027.1:0-25146 GCF_001055915.1 Corynebacterium sp. 212_CJEI
GTACGTGAAAGTCCCGCCTGACTATTGACAATCCACATAGGGACCCCCACGCGGATCGGGACCGAGTGGCGACCGTCACCTAGACGCCGAACAGGGCCACTTCCGCCGAGCCGTATTCGACGATCCCGAAATCACTTTCCCGGATCTTCATCCCCCGCCGGTGCTCGATGTCGCCGGAGGCCCGGAACTGGAGGCCGAAAACCAGATCCTCGTCGCCCAGTTCCGGCAGGATCACAATCCTCACCAACTCGAACGGCTCATACGCGGAATCCAGGTCGTCGTCGATGGACAGGAAAATCTCTCCGCCCCCGTCCGGCACGTCGACGAGCGCCTCGAAGCCCTCCCCATCGCCTCAACCCCCGTGGTTTAGGAGGGGGAAGAGGGCGTTCGAGGGCTCAACAGCTCAAGCCCAGGACCGCCGACTTACAGCTCGTCGATGTGCTTGCGCTTCGGGTAGACGCGCGGGCGAGCACCGGCAATCTCCTCAGCAATGCGGATGACCTGGTTGGAGTAACCGAACTCGTTGTCGTACCAGACGTAGAGCACTAGGTGCTTACCGTTGGCGATGGTAGCCAGACCATCGACGATGCCAGCGTGGGTGGAACCAACGAAGTCGGTGGAGACCACTTCTGGTGAGTGGATGTAGTCAATCTGCTGGCGCAGGACGGACTTCAGGGAAACTTCGCGCAGGTAGTTGTTAACCTCGTCGCGGTCGACCTCAGTGTCCAGAGTCAGGTTCAGCACCGCCATGGAAACGTCCGGGGTGGGAACGCGGATGGCGTTACCGGTCAGCTTGCCCTCAAACTCCGGCAGAGCCTTGGCGACGGCCTTTGCGGCACCAGTCTCAGTGAGAACCATGTTCAGGGTGGCTGCGCGACCACGGCGGGAACCCTTGTGGAAGTTGTCAATCAGGTTCTGGTCATTGGTGAAGGAGTGAACAGTCTCGACGTGACCGAACTCGACGCCCCACTTGTCATTGACGACCTTCAGCACCGGGGTGATGCCGTTGGTAGTACAGGAAGCTGCCGACAAAATATTGTCAGAGTCCTCGATGATGCTGTGGTTAATTCCGTAGACGATGTTCTTTACATCGCCCTTGCCCGGCGCGGTGAGCAGAACCTTGGAAACCCCCTTGGACTGAAGGTGCTGCGACAGTCCCTCACGGTCACGCCAACGACCGGTGTTGTCAATGACAATCGCATCGTTAATGTCGTAGGCGGTGTAGTCAACAGTTGCCGGGTCGTTGGAGTAAATGACCTGGATCGGGGTGCCGTTTGCCCAAATAATGTTGTTTTCGCGGTCAACCGAGATGGTGCCGTCGAATGCACCGTGGACGGAGTCACGGCGCAGCAGCGAAGCACGCTTGACGATGTCGTCCTCACCATTCTGGCGAACCACAATCGCGCGCAGGCGCGGGCCGTTGAACAGTGCCTCACGAGCCAGCAGAATGCGGGCCAGCAGACGACCGATACGTCCGAAACCGTAGAGGACAATGTCGGTCTTCGGGGTGTGAGTCCCGGCACCGATAACCTCGGCAAGCTCCCGCTCGAGGAATGCGCGCAGGTCGCCGCCTTCCTCTTCGAAGCTGGTAGCCAGGGCGCCCAGGTCGATGGAGGCGGTGCCGAGATCCATCTTCACCAGTTCCTGCAGAATCGGCAGAGTCTGGCTCAGAGGCAGCTCCTGCGAGGTAATGCGACGGGCGTAGCGGTGCGACTTAATGATGCCGGTCTCGGTGACGTTTTCCAGTCGGCGGCCGAAGATTGAAGTCACGACATCGTTGTTGCGTCGCAGCTGTCCCAGGAGGGGGATCATCTGCTCTGCAAGGCTGATGCGCTCATTCCAGTCATTGCGCTTGATGGGGGCCGAATCCGACATAAATCCTCCTGGCTTAAATGAATATGAGTTCCCCCTCAAAATACCCCGCACACGCCGTTCACCGGCTATCGCCCTCAACTGGGTACCCCGTATTGTGGCCCAGCTTTCACCCAATCGGGGGAGGCACTGGGAGGCGACCTGAGGAAGAAAAGTGAACCCTACTTACCCGTTAGAATTAAAGCCATGACGGAACCCCTGGATATCCAGCAGCAATCTCCCGCCCAGCCGCCATACCGCCTTGTAGTCACGGATATGGACGGGACTCTATTAAATGAAGACAAGGAAATCCCGGATTCCTTTTGGCCGGTAGTCACCGAACTGCTCGACCGCGGTGTCCACTTCGCTCCCGCATCGGGCCGCCAGTACGCCACTCTGGCCGACCAGTTCGCCCCCATTGCACACCGCATCCCAATCATTGCGGAAAACGGCAACTATGTCGCGGATGCGGGCGAGGTGGTCTCGGTTACCAGTATCGACCACGACATCGTCACCCAGTTGGTACACGCGATCCGCCAGTTCAACGACAACCGCGTGGCAGCGGGGCGCACTCCTCTATCGGTTATCATCTGCGGCGCTGCCAGCGCATACGTGGAGTTTTTCCCGCCGCATTTCAATATTCCGGAGGAAGTTCAGCAGCTGCAATTCAACGAGGCCGCCAAGTACTATTTGAAGCTGCAGAAGGTCGATGATGTCATCGCCGCCGCCGCCGAGGACGGCATCGTCAAAATTGCCGCCTTTGATCCTTACTCCGTCGAAGACGAATCCGCCGATTACTTGCGTTCCCAGAGCCCGCACCTGCGCGCGGTAGTCTCCGGTGCACATTGGGTCGACCTCATCGACGCCAACACCAACAAGGGCACGGCACTCGCCGCCCTGCAGGAGGCCCTCGGTGTCTCTTCTGCCGAAACTGTCTGCTTTGTTGACTACCTGAATGATCTCGAGCTCATCGACCACGCAAGCCGTTCGTTTGCCATGTCCAACGGTCACCCGGAAATCAAACGCCGCGCCACCGACATCGCACCATCGAACGCGGAGGAAGGCGTCATCACGACGCTGCGCGAACTGTTCAACCTCTAACGCCGCCCCAACGTAATTGACCCCTTACCCCACTGGAGCGGTAAGTTAGAAAGGTTGAACCCGATTCCCTTATTCCGATTTTCTTTTTAAGGAAAGCGTAGTCTCCCTGTGACCACTCTCGCCGAAGAAGCAGCACGCCGCCGCACATTTGCCGTCATCGCACACCCGGATGCCGGTAAGTCAACGCTCACCGAGGCGCTGGCGCTGCATGCTCATGTCATTAACGAAGCCGGTGCTGTCCACGGCAAGGCCGGCCGCAAGTCGACTGTGTCCGACTGGATGGACATGGAGAAGGATCGCGGCATCTCGATTGCCTCTTCCGCGCTTCAGTTCGAGTACCAGCCAGAGGGGCACGACGGCGAGCCGTACATGATCAATCTCGTCGATACGCCTGGTCACGCTGACTTTTCCGAGGACACCTACCGTGTGCTCACCGCTGTCGACGCCGCTGTCATGCTTGTCGACGGTGCCAAGGGTCTCGAGCCTCAGACGTTGAAACTGTTCCGGGTTTGTAAGTCCAACGGAATTCCCATCGTCACCGTCATCAACAAGTGGGACCGCCCGGGTAAGGCTCCCCTGGAGTTGATGGATGAGATTGTCGCGGAGATTGGACTGCAACCGACTCCGCTGTACTGGCCAGTTGGTGAGGCCGGCGACTTCCGCGGTCTGCTGGAGCGTGGTGAGGACGGCGAAGCCAAGCAGTTCATCGGCTTCGAGCGCACTGCCGGTGGCGCCACTATTGCCGCTGAGCGTCACCTCACCCCAGATGAGGCCTCCGCAGAGCAGGGCGACGCCTGGGAGACGGCAGCCGAGGAGTCCGAGCTACTTTCCGCCGATAGCGCTGACCACGACCAGGAGATGTACCTCGCTGGCGACACCTCTCCGGTGATTTTCGCCTCCGCCATGCTGAACTGGGGTGTCCACCAGATCCTGGACACTCTCTGCGAGCTGGCTCCGGCACCTGGTGCCCGCGAGTCCGACCCGGCTGCCGTTGCCGCTGCAGCGGCTGGCGGCCAGGGGGCTATCGTCGAAAAGCGCGAACCGACGGATGATTTTTCGGGCGTCGTGTTCAAGGTGCAGGCGGGTATGGATACGCACCACCGCGACAAGCTGGCCTTCATGCGCGTTGTCTCTGGCGAGTTTGACCGCGGCATGCAGGTCACGCATGCGCAGTCGGGACGTACTTTCTCCACAAAGTATGCTTTGACCGTTTTCGGCCGGACACGTTCGACTGTGGAGACGGCTTACCCGGGCGACATTGTCGGCCTGGTCAATGCGGGTTCACTGGCGCCGGGTGACACGATCTACGAGGGCCGCAAGGTTCAATTCAAGCCGATGCCGCAGTTCGCGCCCGAGCACTTCCGCACTCTGCGCGCCAAGAGCCTGGGCAAGTACAAGCAGTTCCGTAAGGCTGTCGATCAGCTCGATGCCGAGGGCGTGGTGCAGATTCTGCGCAACGATGCCCGCGGCGATGCCGCCCCGGTGATGGCCGCGGTCGGCCCGATGCAGTTCGAGGTCATGATGGCACGCATGGAAAACGAGTACAACGTCGAGACCATCGCCGAGCCAATCCCCTACTCCGTCGCCCGCCGCACGGACGAAGAGACCGCGCCTGAGCTGGCAAAGCAGCGCGGCGTGGAGATCTTCACGCGTTCCGACGGCGCCCTCATCGCCCTCTTCGGCGACAAGTGGAAGCTGTCCTTCATTGAGAAGGAGCACCCGGAGTTCACGCTCGAGACGCTGGTCGCTGACTAGAGTTTTAAGGAGATTTCACCAACATTGAGCCAAACGGTTGAGCTTCCTCCACAACCAAGTGCATGGCAGCTTTTTACTGCCTTCCACTCCCGTGCGCAGAGATGGCCAGGTGCCCTCCGCGCAGCACTCGCGCTATTCCTGCCGGGTGCCGTGGCACTTCTCACCGGACATGGCTCGGAGATGCTCCTTATCGCCGCTGGTGGTTGCGTGGTCATCTATGGCGAAGGCCACCCCTACCGCAGCCGTCTGCGCGTGATGGCCATCGCCGGGCTATGCTTGATCGCCGGAGTTATGTCCGGCAGTTTTGTCGGCTCGGTGGTCCACAGTGAGATCGCTTCCGGCGGCAGCAATCTATGGCTGCTGCTCATCGCACTTTTTACCACGGCGTTGGCCACCATCGGCGCTTTTATTCAAAACGCACTGCGCCTGCCACCGCCAGGTTCATTCTTCATTGTGATGGTCTCCGGCGGCACAACAATGATCGCCCGCCTCGGCTTCAACCCGGTGGAAACCGCCATGTGGGCTACCGTTGGCGTGCTTTCCGCGATAGTCATCGGCATGGCACCGCGGTTGTGGAATCCGCATGGCCCCGAGATGGCGGCTGTCGAATCCCTTGAATCAGCCATCGACGCGATGGAAAAGTCAGACTCGACATCGTTCGCCGTTCATCACCAGGCGCAAACTGCACTCACCGACGCATGGGAATCGCTTGCCGACGCAGGCATCATCCGTGGCAGCAAAATCGTTAAGCCCTCCCACACGGAACTGGTCAACCGTGTCATTGCTGCTCATCAGCGGCTGATTGCTATCCGCACACGCTTGGGCGTGCACGGCAGCGCTGTGGACATCGTGGACACGCCTAACCTCTTCGACGAGACGCAGACAACCATTCCACTCGCGCGACCAAGCGTGAGTTACCGAATCTTCCGCTCTTTCGATCGCTATTCCCATGCGTCGATGACTGCGGCAAAGGTTGCTATTACCGGTGGCTTAGCTGGTCTCATCAGCGTGCTTGTCGGTCTCGACCGGCCTGACTGGGCGGTGGTCAGCGCATTGATGACTCTGCAGTGGGGTCCCGACCGCACCGCTGGTTCGATCCGAGGGATTCACCGCATGGTCGGCTCGATTATCGGCATTTTCCTCTATGCGCTGCTCTTTTCCTTTGGCCTGGACAGCTGGACGCTACTTATCGCGCTTGCAGCCTGCCAATTCGGCGCGGAGATTCTCGTGGTGAAGAACTATGCGCTGACGACAATCGTCACCACTCCATTGGCGCTGCTGCTGGGCGGAAACGTCGCTGGCGAACTCGCACCGATTGTGACCGATCGTGTCTTGGAAGTCGGTATCGCCTGCGCGCTGGCTCTCGCTGTCCTGCACTTCTGGCCAACCGAGAGCATTGAAAAGCACTACCTGCGTCATATTCCGCGCTGCTATCGACAGATGGGCGCTCTTCTCGGCGCGCTGCTAACCGGTACTCCGAATCAGGCGCTCGATATTCGTCGAGATCTCCAGTACGAGCTGCTCAGTGAGCGCCAGGCCATCTCGTCTTTGGCCACCAACGACCCCAAAATCGCCGCTCCGCACTGGGACGGCCATCGTCGCATTCGCACGGCTGGCTATTTGTTGCTGGACTACTGTCGCACGCATCCGGATATCCGCCCCTCTCACGAGGAGATTTCCAAGCTCGTTGAGGTAGTCCAGGCAGCTAAAGCTGAGGAGCGCTAGTCCTCCGGCAGCGGGGGCTCCTTGCGCAGGTCGCGGGCAGTTGCCCGCCGTACCTCGCGCGGTTCCTCCTCCGAGCCCCGCGAACGGAACTTAGCCGCGATGTCCTTCAACGAAGACGACAGCGGCGGCAGCTTCTCCAGCGCGTCACGGCCCGCGTCCCACGCGTCGGTAGCAATATTTTCCGCTTTCCGACGGAACTTGCGGACCTTCTCCTCACGCTGCCGCTTAGTCTCTGCCGCGTCATTTTGCCGCTCGCGCTCACGCTCAAAGGCGGCGACATCGCGGGCCTCCGCGTCGGAAAGCCTCTTCGAAGCGTGTGCCGCGGCGTCCCACGACTCCTCCAGCGATTCCGCGAGGTGCAACATGGCATCGATGCGCTTTTCAACTTCGCGCAACTTCTCGCGGTAGCCCCGCTGAATGTCATAGCGGCGCATGATGCGGCGGGCACGAGTGGCCTCATTGCGCCAGGTGATGATTGCGCCCTCAGAAATCGACTCATCGACGACGAAACGCATCGTCCACGGGTCGACATCAGCGCTGGCCAGATTGTTGCGTACCCGCTCCTCGCGGTCGAGGACGTCCTGCACGAGACTGCGGGCACGCTCTTCGGCTTGATGGGCGCGGTTGGTACGGGAGTTATCTGGTCGGAAGCTCACCTGGACTATCCTACCGCTCGGCTGCTGCCAAAGCCGGTACTTGGTCGGTCTCGGAGCTCTTCTGCTGGTCATTGTCGCTCTGGTGCTCGAGGCGAACCCAGGAGACAAAGCCCCAAATAACGAAGCATCCGTAGAAGAGGTACAGCGCCGCCGACGGGTAGTAGCCACCCTTGAGCAGCAACGGCACTCCCACGGCGTCAACGGCAATCCAAATTAGCCAGAATTCGTTCCACCCGCGGGCCATACCCCAGGTCGCCAACATCGAACCGACGAAAATCCAGGCATCGGCCCATGGCCCCCACGAGCCCAGCATCTCAAAGATATTGGCACAAATCACAGTGGCGAAGATAGCCACGGTAATCATCCCAATGCGTTCCGTTGCCGTCGCCCACCGCGGCTCAATTGCGACCTCGTCACCGCTCTGATTGCGGCTCTTGACCCAGCTGAACCACCCGTAGAGACTGACGACGATAAACATGACCTGACGCCCAGCCTGGCCATAGAGATCAAGATTTTGTGGCGTGTGGAAAACTCCGCCGAGGAAGACGGTAAACAGCAAGGCATTTCCGATAATGCCGACCGGCCAAGCCCATACCTTCCGTTTCATACCTAGGAAGGCACACGCCAGGCCAAAGAGGTTACCGACAATTTCACGAATCAAGATTGGTGCTCCCGCCACACTGAGCTGTGCAGTGAGGAAACCCACCAAAAAATCCGACACGTATTCCACGAATTATTCAACTCCTTCTCTTTCATCCGGACTATGACCGTCGGTTTCGGATTCCAACCGAAATCTGCTTGTCCCCTACCTGACGACCCTTCTGGCCACAGGTAGGGCGCTCGTGGACTTGTCTGCGTCAGCCGCAGCATCACCACCGGTGAGGAATTTCACCTCGCCCTGAGAATGCGAGTTCAACGTTAGCACTGTCGCCTTGCGCGCATGTGCATTTTATTCAATGAGGTTTCAATATGAGGTTCTAATACAGCCTCGACATAATTACGCATCTACAATGCGTAGTATGAGCCAAAAGCCCCGCCAACCACGTCCTCCCCGCCCCGCCCGCCGCTCCCATCACAAGCGCTCCGCTGGCTGGGTTCCGGACCAGCACGGCGCCTGGTTCATGGTCACCATTCCCCCGCTGACCGCTCTCGCCCTCACCCCCACAGGGACAGGCCTTGCCGTCACCGCGACCTGGCTGCTCGGCTACTTCGCATTCTTCGCCGTGAGCGTCTGGCTCCGCTCTCGTCGCCAACGCCGCCACCTCGCACCCGCCGCCACATACACCGCGCTCACTGCCGTCGCCGGCTGCATCACACTGCTTGCCGACGTTTCCCTCCTCACCTGGGTCGCCCTCATTGCCCCTCTTGCCGCTATCGCTATTTGGGAGACCTACCGCCGCCGACCGCGCTCACTTCTCTCTGGTGTCTCCACCGTTCTGGCCGCTAGCCTCATGGTGCCTATCATCGCCGGACCAACCCCGAAAGCTTGGGCAATTGCGGCTATCTACGCTGGATATTTCGTCGGCACCGTGCCCTATGTAAAAACTATGATTCGCAAGCGCGGCAACCGCCAGTGGCTCATTGGCTCGGTCACGTATCACGTTCTCATTACCGCCGTGGCCATCATCGGGTGGCTCCTCCTCCACGACCGGAACCTCATCAGCATCGGTGTGCCCATCGTCGCAATTGGGCTTCTCATCAGGTCTTTTGCCATGCCAATCTCCGGCGCTCGCCGCGCTCGGCCGTGGACTCCGAAACAGGTCGGAATTCTCGATGCCTTCTTTGGAGTCGCCGTCGTTCTGGCTGCGTGGTAAAAACGACGGCGGGGACATACTTTGGGGATTTTTGGGGAGGGGATGAAGTCTATGACTTCCACCAAACACGCAGTCAATCACGCAGTTTCCGTCTCAGACTTGGCCGCTAGCCTGAACTCGCGGCAGGCACCACAGTCGGGCTGGCGCAGCTGGGTTCATAAGGCCACCTGGGGCGCAATTTCACCGCGGGAATCATCGTCGGCACGCAAGCAACGCGAGCTGATAGAGCGGGTGCGACAGCCTATCTACGGTGACTACAACATCGCTGTTATCAGCGTGAAGGGCGGCGTTGGCAAGACGTCGACAACCATGTGCCTGGGCGCCACGCTTGCAAGCCTGCGCAGTGACCGAATCGTCGCGATCGACGCGAATCCGGACTTTGGCACCCTCGGCGCACGCGTCACCGCAGCCAATCCCGCATCTATTCGCGATCTGCTCCGAGCCCCGGATACGGACAAATACGCGCAGGTCCGCGCGTACACATCTCACACTCCATCGCGCCTGGAGGTTGTCGGCAGCGACCAAAACCCGACATCGACGATCGCGCTTTCCGACGGTGAATACTGCGCAGCCCTCGACATCCTTCGGCGTCATTACAATGTGAGCCTGACTGATTGCGGCACTGGCCTGACGCAGCCCATCGCCGCTTCGATTCTTTCTGCGGCCAATTGCCTGGTGCTGGTCACCACGCCCGCACTGGACGGCGTGAAAAGCGCCTGGACGACGTTGGATTGGCTTTCAGCGCACGGCTTCGAACGGCTGGTTTCTACCACTGTCGTGGTGGTCAACGAGCTAAATAAACAGGGGCTGTCCACAGAGACCGTGCACGAACTATTTGCCCAGCGCTGCCGCGCAGTGCAGGTCATCCCCTATGACCCGCACATTGCGAATGGCGCGAATATCGAGCTGGACAATCTCCAGCCCGCCACTACCCAGAGCTATCTCGAATTGGCGGCCATGATTGCCGATGACTTCGCGCCGACTACGGGCCGTCACAGTTTTATTTAGCTCAGGTGCTGACGAATCCCCTCGACATCGACCTCCTGAACGGAGGCGGGCTTGAAGGTGGCGTCGCGGTCCTTGTCCACCAAAACCGCCCGCACGCCTTCGGCAAAATTGGGGTGCTGACGCATGTAAGCGCCGAGCTTCATCTCCCGGTTCAGAGCCTCCTGCAGCGTAACCCCCGGACCCGCGTTCGCTGCATAGAGCTCCGCTGCCGCCACGAGACTCTCCGGGTTGGCGGGTGCCAGCAGATCGCGGAAGGTCTCCACTGTTGACGACGCACAGGAGCCAGCCTCAGCGGCTTCGTTGAGAGCACGCTCAATCTCCAACCAGCTATCAGCGCCGAAGCAGGCCTCGATGCAATCGCTCCACTCGGCCAGCTGCGGCTCACCGAGCAGCTCACGAGCCTCAGCCGAGTCCACATCGAGCGCATACTCCGCAAGCGCCGAATCAATTCCGTCTCGGTCCAGTGCCGCGACGAACTCGTCCAGTTGCGCGGATGGCACCGCATGCGTTGCCCATCCAGCCCACAGCATGTCCGCCGCAGTTAGGCGGTAACCGGTCAGTCCTGCAAACCGAGCAATCGCGGGCGAGGGGCCGCCCAACTGAGTGTTCACATGCTGCGAAAAATAGGTAATGCCCACATCGGGAACAAAGCCGATTGCCATTTCTGGCATGGAGGCGCTGGCTCGCTCAGTCACGATTCGGTGGGAGCCGTGCATGGAAACTCCCAGGCCACCACCCATAGCGATGCCATCAATAATCGCGATATATGGTTTGGACTGCGCAAATTCCGCAATCATCGCGTTCATCTCGTACTCGTCCCGGAAGAACTTCTCCCCCTGCTCCGGAACACCATCGAGCACAGCCTGCCGAACTGCGCGCACGTCACCACCGGCACAAAACGCCTTGGGGTGACCGGATGAAACAACAATGTGATCCACCGAGTCGTCGTCACGCCATGCGCGGAGCCCCTCGACGACCTCGGTGACCATATCTAAATCGAGCGAATTAAGTGCCTTCGGCCTGTTCAACCGAAGGTGACCAGATCGCCCGTGGACTTCTCGCAGCACCTTCGGCTCATCGACCTCGGTGCGTGCAGTGCCAGAACCGTTATCAGTAGCAGTCATGCCACCCAGTGTGACACAGATAACTAACCAGGGAAAGGTTCTGACGGGAAGGTTCTGCTGCGAAGGTTCTGACGACCAGAACCTCACTGAGACTAAGGAGCTACTTCTTCTTGCTCTTCTTGTCCTTTTTGCCCTTCTTGTGCTTCTTGCCCTTCTTATCGGACTTGCCTGCGCCCTTTACGCGGTCAGCCTCGAGATTGGCGGCAACGTCCGGCACATAGCGGAACTCCGTGCGCGGCGGACGCTCGTAGCTTCCCTCCGACTCCGGACGCTCCGGGATTTCCGGAACATCGCGGTGAATGCGCTCGTACGGAATGGTCGTCAACAGGTGGTTGATGACATTGATACGCGAACGCTTCTTATCCTCAGACTCAACCGTGAACCACGGTGCGGACGGGATATCGGTGTGGATGAACATCTCATCCTTTGCACGGGAGTAATCCTCCCAGCGGGTGATGGACTCCAAATCCATCGGCGAGAGCTTCCAGCGGCGCAGCGGATCCTCACGGCGGGACTTGAAGCGGGCAACCTGCTCCTCGTCCGACACAGAGAACCAGTACTTACGCAGGATAATGCCGTCTTCGACCAGCAGACGCTCAAAAATCGGCGCCTGATGCAAGAAGCGACGGTACTCCTGGGAGGTGCAGAAGCCCATGACCCGCTCAACGCCGGCACGGTTGTACCAGGAACGGTCGAAAATCACGATCTCACCAGCAGTCGGCAGCTTTTCGACGTAACGCTGGAAGTACCACTGACCCTGCTCACGGCTAGTCGGAGCCGGCAGGGCCTCAATACGACAGGTACGAGGGTTCAGGTACTGCGTGATGCGCTTAATGGCCGACCCCTTGCCGGCAGCGTCACGCCCCTCCATCACGATGACAATTCGGGCACCGGTTTCTACCACCCACTGCTGCATTTCGACGAGCTCTGCCTGGAGCTTTTTGAGCTCGGCCTCATAAGCCTTCTTGTCGAGCTTCGGTGGGCGCTGGACGTCGTCATTATTCATAGTCCACAGTTTACCCGGCAGGGCGCGACGACCCTATTCGCCGGGTTTAACCGCGGGGCCTAATAGCTAACCTTTTTGCAACCCTAGTCGCGTGAGTAAAGACGCAGCGTGACCTGCGCAACAAGCCCAGCGAAGACCATGCCAATAACGACCACGATCGGCGCCACCACACCGATATCGCCGTTGGTCAGCGGCGCCAGGAGCTGTGCCTTGTACAGGTTACTCAGCGCCGGATCGATGACCGTCGCCTTGCCCAGGAACAGCGCACCAATGGCCAGCACACCACCAATCAGCGACGCAATCACAGCCTCGAGGACGAACGGCGCCTGCGTGAACCAGCGGCTGGCACCGACCATGCGCATAATCTCAACTTCCTTACGACGCGAAAACGCCGCAATCTGCACCATGTTCGCAATCAGGAACACCGCGGCAACGGCCTGCACCGCCGCTAGCAGGAAGGTCGCATTTCGAACCGAGTCCAGGTTCTGAGCTGCAGTACCGATCTCTTCATGCTGATCAGTAACGTGGTCGACCTGTGGTAGCTCCCGAATCGGATCGAGCGGGCTGACATCGGTCGGATCACTCAGACGCACCATCACGACAGCCGGCAGCGACTCCGGCGTCGCATTTTCCACGAGCACGGGGTCACTGTCCTTGAACATCTCCACGAAGTGGTCAAAGTTTTGCTGACGATTTCGGAAGGTCACCGAATCAATGCCGTCAGCCTCTTCAAGCTTGCCGACGACCTCAGCACACTCCGGCGATGAGCAAGTTTGATCCTCGGCGGAGATTTGTTCATTCAGCTCGATCTGCACTTCTACGCGATCGAGATAAAGATCTTTCGTGCGGCTGGTCTGCTCAGTAACCAGGATGCCCGTCGCCAGCAGCGCCAACGACACCGCAGTCGTAATGATCATCGCGATGGTCATCGTGATGTTTCGGCCCAAGGAGGAGAAAGCCTCACCGAGGACAAAGCGAGTCTTCATAGGTCAGTAATACCTTTCGAATGAGTTCTTCTACCGATGGACTGTCTGCTAGTTGTTCAGGCCGTAAACACCCGTGGCGTCGTCACGCACGAGACGCCCCAGCTCCAGCTCCAGCACGCGGCGACGCATGGAGTCCACGGCATCGTTGTCGTGAGTCGACACAATAACGGTCGTGCCCATGCGATTGATGCGGTCAAGCAGGAGCATGATGTCACCGGAGGTGCTTGGGTCGAGGTTGCCGGTGGGCTCGTCGGCAAGCAAGATGAGCGGGCGGTTGACGAAGGCACGAGCAATGGCGACGCGCTGCTGCTCACCACCCGACAACTCATGCGGGTAGCGGTTTTCCTTGCCCGAGAGCCCGACCATTTCGAGCGTTTCCGGAACTGCCTTGTCGATTTTCGCTTTCGGCTTGCCAATTACCTGCAATGCGAACGCGACATTTTCGTACACCGTCTTCTTTGGCAGCAGGCGGAAGTCCTGGAAGACGTACCCCACCTTTTGACGCAATTTCGGGATGTTGCGACGAGAAATCTTGGTTAGATCCTGGTCTGCAACTGTCAGTTTTCCTGAATCCACTTTCTCTTCACGCACCATAAGGCGCAGGAAGGTCGACTTACCAGAGCCCGACGGTCCAATGAGAAAGACAAACTCACCTTTATCTATGTGGACTGAAACGTCGTCGAGAGCTGGTCGGCTAGAAGTCGAATAGGACTTGGTAACCCCGTCGAAAGTGATCATAAGTAGACACTCTAATCACTTAAGCCACTCAAGTCACTCTGGAATGCGTGGAATTGGTCGCCGTGACGGGATTGCGGGAACAGGCGGCGTCGAACGCTACCCCAGAGCGCGCGACTGCACGAAAGCTCACGCCATAGCGGCATTCGAAATTATTTTCCCCAAAAATCTTTAAATACCCCTTTAATTCGCTTGCCTGTTCGATTACAATGAGCCATGAAAGATTAAACACGAGGATTAAAAACACCGAATAGCATCGCCGAGCTGCTTGAAGCTCGGAAAGTTAACACTCAGAGCTAGTCGAAAATACTTTCCCTACCTCTTCCCTATTCCAACATTTCAACGTCCAGGCCTTATCTTTCAGGGGGATTCAACAATGGCCAGCGGGGAAAATATACCACGCAAACGCACTTACACTGCGGCGATGGAAGCAACAGCGCCACGCTTTCACCATGAGATTTCTCAAACAGCACCAGCACGTCTTGGAATTGACCGCAATCGAGCTGACTTGAAGCTTGCCCTTGCTTGTGTTCCCTGTTCTTCAACAAAAGATGTCGAAGATTACATCGCCAAAATCGCTCCAGCTCTTGGCATGTCACGTGGGAGAACACTCCAGTACATCGATGTCGGAATGCAACTAGAGCGACTCCCGCGGTTAAAAGAGCTTCTGCTCAAACGCGCACAGCTACCGCTTCCCCACATGCGGGTCATTGCCACGGCCATCCTCCCATTGGATGACCCCTCGGCTGTGAGATATTTCGAAGACCATCTCCTTGAGCTGATCACGCCGAGAGTCAATGGTGAAGTTCTTCGCGGAGTTCGGAGCCTTCAACAGAATATTCAGCGACTTATTGATGAAGTCAGCCCGCTATTGCGCCCGAAGAATGAGTACGACCCGCCGATCACTTCGTTTCAAAAAGGCATCGAACAAAAAGCTGGCGAATCTATAAAGTTCGAGTTAAAGGACACCCTCACTGAAGTCACCATGGAACTGATGCCTGAGCGGGCAATTGAGTTTCAGAAGGTCTTGGAAGAAATCACCGCTGATCAAGACTGCGACTTCGTCGAGGCTTTTTCACACCTTCTGCACGGGACTGCTCAGGTCACCGCCACACTGAATCTGTACTGCCCGCTTACCCAAGACAAGCCCCAAGAAGCCTGGATTGGCGGCCTAGGGTGGATCAACAAAATCGCCGCTGAATCCTGGCTCGATCGGGTCACTAGCATCCGGCTACTAGCGGACGAGAAAACGGAAAAGTACTCGCCAACAGAGCGACAGCGTACTTACATCCAAGGTAGAGACGGCACCTGTCGCTTTCCCGGATGTGATGTCGATGCGACGAAGTGCGACATCGACCACATTCAGCCGTATAACCACGAGAATCCCGACGAAGGTGGCCAAACCGAGACGCCCAACCTCCATTGCCTATGCCGTCGCCACCACAATCTAAAAACGGCCGGTCTTTGGAATGTCGTGCGCGATATCGACGGCGTGGAGTACTGGACCTCCGCCACTGATCAGAGCGCTGAAAAAGCTGCCCTAATCAGCACAGAATCAGGGCCGCTCTCCGGCCACGGTCGCTACTCCTTCGACCTGCGCAAGACAAAGAAAGCACAGACACTCAAGGAGTACAACGAGCAGAGGTTGGAAAACCTCCGCGAATCACAGGAGCTGACAAATCAGGCTCGCGAAGAACTGGGAATGAACAAAAACAAGAGAAAATCAGAAGCCGACGAGCCCACCACACCGGAAGCACCGGAAACTCCCGAGACACCGGAAGCACCCGAAGACGAACCGCCGTTCTAGCGCTGCTCCCCTTCGGACTGCTGAGCCATGCGCCAGCGAATACCGGCCTCAATGAAACCGTCGAGGTCACCGTCGAGGACCGACTGCGGGTTGTTGACTTCGTATTCGGTACGCAGATCCTTCACCATCTGGTACGGGTGCAGCACATAGGAGCGCATCTGGTTACCCCACGAGGCATTGCCGCCTGCGCCGAGAGCGTCCAGCTCCGCGCGCTCTTCCTGGCGCTTCTTCTCCAGCAACTTCGCCTGCAGAACTCGCATGGCAGATGCCTTGTTCTGGTGCTGGGACTTCTCGTTCTGGCAAGTCACCACGATGCCGGTCGGGACGTGCGTAAGCCGGACCGCGGAGTCCGTGGTGTTCACCGACTGCCCACCTGGGCCGGAGGAGCGGTAGACGTCGATACGCAAATCTGACTCGGGGATGTCGATGTGATCCGTTTCCTCCACAACCGGCAGCACCTCGACCTCAGCGAAGGAAGTTTGGCGGCGGCCCTGGTTGTCGAAAGGACTAATACGAACCAGCCGGTGCGCGCCCTGTTCGACCGAGAGGGTGCCGTACATGTACTCGCCATGGACGACGAAAGTAGCGGACTTAATACCGGCCTCTTCAGCGTAGGACGTGTCGTAAACCTCGACCTTATGCCCGTGCTTGTCGGCCCAGCGCAGGTACATGCGCATGAGCATCTCGGCCCAGTCAGCGGCATCCACGCCACCGGCACCGGAGCGGATGTTGATGACCGCCTCGCGCTCGTCGTAAGGCCCCGAAAGCATCGTCGTGACCTCGAGGGATTCGATGTCGGCACGCAGCTCAGCGCGTTCGGCATCGGCCATCTCGACGGCGTCGGGGTCGCCCTCCTCTTCCGCGAGTTCATACATCACGGAGAGATCGTCGAGGCGCCCGCGCAGCGAGTCGATCTTTTTCTTCTTCGCCTGCGCCTGCGACAGTGCACTGGTGACCTGCTGCGCGTGGTCGGGGTCATCCCACAGCGACGGATCGGCGGCCTGGGCTTCCAACTCCCTGATCCGGTCGGAAAGCTCGTCGACATCGACCACCTTCTCAATGGTGGTCAGCGTCGCGTCGAGTTCTTTGAGGTCAGCATTCAGATCCGGGTTCACGGGTACTACCTTAGCTATACCGCCTGTTTCGGTGCACAATAGGACGTATGTCTGAATCCACCGCCAGCCAAGATTCCAGCCAAGACCCGCACCAAGATTCCAGCCAAGACCTAGAACTCTTTCTCTCCCAAGTATCCGAGTCGATTGTGGCATCGGATACCAGTGTTGCGGTTGCCATCGTGAAGCGTGCCGCTGCCATTGCCGCGCGTATGCGAGACGAAGGCCTGGTCACGGAGTACAAGACATCGATTTCCGACGTCGTCACCGCGGCCGACCGCGCAGCGGAGAAATTCGTCGTCGAGGCTTTGGCCGCGCTCCGCCCGGAGGACGGCATTCTTGGCGAGGAAGGGTCAGCGAAGGAGTCCCAGTCTGGTCGCACGTGGGTGATTGATCCTGTCGATGGCACCTACAACTTCACCACTGGTTCGGACTACTGGTGCAGCGCATTGGCGCTGGTTATGGGCGATGTGAACGATCCGGATGAGGTCGTCCTCGGCGCGGTGCACCGTCCGGCAACCGGCGAAAGCTGGATTGGTGGCCCCAGTCTCCCGACCACTCGTATCAACATTGACGGCACTGTTGACGATCTCCGGGTCACTGACCACCCGCTTTCGGAAGTCTGCGCAGCGACCTACCTCCACACCACGGTGGTGAACTCGAGCGAGGAATCCGAGGTCACCGCCACAAAGTCCTGGTTGGATGCGGTGTCCCGCAGCGCTACCTGGCGCATGCTGGGCTCAGCGTCGGTGGATATGGCAGGCGTGACCGACGGCCGCATCGGCGTGTGGTTCCAGCGCGACGTCGCAGCCTGGGACTGGCTGCCTGGGTATGCGCTTATCTCGGGCGCAGGCGGCGAATGCACGTCGGTGGGGCGCTGGAAGCTCGCGGGCTCGAGTGGCCAGGTCGCAGAGTTACGTGAGGTTCTGCGCTAGAATTTCGGCCATGACCACCTCTTACTCCGAAGATCTCGCCCTCGCACTCTCGCTTGCCGACGCAGCCGACGAGCTCACGATGTCCCGCTTCGAGGCGGCCAATCTAATCGTCGAGTCCAAGCCCGACCTGACACCGGTCTCCGATGCCGATATCGCGTGCGAAAAACTGCTCCGCGAGATTCTGTCGGACAAGCGCCCGAGCGATGAAGTTCTCGGCGAAGAATTCGGTGGCGAAGCTGTGTTTGAGGGGCGCCAGTGGGTCATCGACCCCATCGACGGCACTAAGAACTTCGTGCGCAATGTCCCGGTCTGGGCCACCTTGATTGCCCTGCTGGAGGACGGCAAGCCGGTTGTCGGCGTAGTCTCTGCCCCAGCACTGGGCCGTCGCTGGTGGGCATCCGAGGGCGACGGCGCATTCAAGCGCACCCACGTCGATGGCCGGGAAGCCACCGAGCGCCGCATTGAGGTCTCGAAGGTGGCAGACATCGCGGACTGCTCAATTTCCAACTCTTCGCTCACCGGCTGGGCTGAGCGCGACCTACGCGATAACTTCATCGGGCTTACCGATGACGCCTGGCGACTGCGTGGCTATGGCGACTTCTTCTCCTACTGCCTGGTAGCCGAGGGTGCGGTCGATGTCGCCGCGGAGCCGGAGGTTTCCCTGTGGGACCTGGCAGCGCTTGCGATCCTGGTGGAGGAAGCTGGCGGCCGCTTCACTTCCCTCGCGGGTGTCAACGGGCCGCACGGCGGGGACGCAGTTGCGACGAATGGGTTGCTTCACGACGCCGTCGTCAAGCGCCTGGGCGGGTAAACAGGGTTTTCCAACCTATCGCAATTTGCGACGAGCGGCTCACTATCTCCCGTCCGCGTGACCGATATCCAGGATACGTCGCAGCTCAGCAAATACCTCAGGGCGTACCTCATGGGTTACCACCCGTCCACTCTTAGACCTAGTTAGCAGCCCGGCATCCGCCATGGTCTTTAAATGATGCGACACCGTCGGCTGACTAAGCCCAGAAACAGCGGCCAGCTCCCCTACGGTCATCGGACTACAGCCAGCGGCAGCGAGCTGAGACAAAATTTGCAGGCGCGCCGGTTGCGCCAGCGCTTTGAAGAGCGTTGCCGCAGCCTGCGCTTCCGCCGCGTCGAGAGGCCGACCGCCAAGTGCACAGCATTCTGAGATTTCGTCCATACCCGTTGAGGCTACACGGCCTCCCCTCTAAATATATTGACAATCATCGATATATTGATTACACCGGAAACTATGACACAGACTACAAAGTCACTCAGCTTCCTAGACCGCTTCTTGCCGCTATGGATTGCAGCTGCAATGGCAATTGGCCTCATTCTGGGCAAAATTGCACCGTCACTTGTGAACTGGCTGGCAGAGGCAAAAATTACGACAATTTCCGTACCAATCGCCATCGGATTGCTGGTCATGATGTACCCACCGCTCGCAAAGGTTCGATACGACAAAACGGGCAAAATTTTGACATCAAGGAAGCTGATGGGCATCACAGTCTTCCTCAATTGGATTCTCGGCCCCGCACTGATGTTCACCCTTGCCTGGATATTCCTCAGTGATAGTCCAGAACTGCGCACTGGCGTGATCATCGTCGGTCTCGCCCGCTGCATTGCAATGGTTTTGGTCTGGAACGACCTATCTTGCGGCGATACTGAAGTCGCTGCCGTATTGGTGGCCGTCAACTCGCTATTTCAAATTTTCATGTTCGGCGCTCTAGGGTGGTTCTACCTGCAGATTCTGCCCTCCTGGTTGGGACTGGAAACCACTTCCGCCACCTTTTCTTTTTGGGCAATCGCACTATCTGTAGTGGTATTCCTCGGTATTCCGCTTCTGGCTGGCGCGGCATCACGCATAATTGGTGAACGCACCCGTGGTCGCGACTGGTATGAAAATGAGTACTTGCCCAAAATCTCACCATTGGCACTTGCCGGCCTTCTATACACAATCGTGTTGCTCTTTGCGCTTCAGTCACAGCAGATTCTTGAGAATCCCTGGACCGTTGCGAAAGTGGCACTACCACTAGTGATCTACTTCCTCGCCATGTTCGCGATCGCTCTCACTTCGGCCAAGGCCGCGGGCATGAACTACGCAACCTCCGCATCGATTGCCTTTACGGCCGCCGGAAATAACTTCGAGTTGGCAATTGCGGTTGCGATTGGCACCTTCGGCCCATTGTCCCAGCAAGCACTTGCGGGAACGATTGGACCACTTATTGAAGTACCCGTACTCGTTGCACTTGTCTACGTCACCCGCTGGCTCGGGCCGCGCCTTTTCCCCAATGACCTTTCCGTACCGGACAAACTATAGAAAAAGGGTTCTGAAGTGAAGGAAATCCCGAAGGTACTTTTCATCTGCGTGGCAAATGCCGGTAAATCCCAGATGGCCGAGGCCATTGCGCGTGCAAAATATGCCACGCAGTTCATCGCCCTTTCAGCAGGAACAAACCCCAAAACTACTACCAATGCGCTTGCAGCCAAATCAGTTGCAGAAATCGGCGCCTCTATGGACGGTGCATCACCAAAGCCCATTGACCCCACGATTCTCCAGACTGCAGATCGTGTTGTCATCATCGGCGATGCCGCTCATGTAGAGCTCCCCTCGGACGCTGAAGGCTCACTCGAGCGTTGGCTTACTGACGAGCCTTCAAAACGAGGCATCGACGGAGAAGAACGCATGGATCTGATTCGCGATGACCTCGAGCGCCGTATCGACGAGTTAGCTGTCGAACTCCGTTCCACTAAGAATCCCTAAGCGGCAGAATCCAACAAAAGCCGCCTTATCGCCAGCGTAAGCCACACGACTGCGCCGACGCCTGCGATGAGGCCGAGGAGCAGGAACATCAGGCCGACTGCCCAGAGCCCGGTGGTGTCGTCGGTGCCGGCAATGATGCTCCAGCACAGGGCGTAGCCGGCGACGGCAGCCCACCAGGTGGGCAGCAGGTTCAGAGTTGGGACGGCCACGCGCATCATGGCAGAGGCAGTGAGGATGACCATCGCAAAGCCGCTGCAGAAAACCTGCCACGGCGAGTAGTCGTATTCGCCCTCGAGCGTCCACGCGAGCGTACAAAAGCAGATTAGGAATGCTGCGACGAAGACGAAAATCGTGTGCCCAAATGCGATACGCTCGCCGTATTTTTTGGCCAACCATGCGGCGCCCACCCATGCGAGGACGGTGGGGATGGCAATGATCAACAGGTACGCGAGGAAGACACCTGGCACCTCAGCCCAGGTGAAACTCGTCAGCATCGATGTCATGCCACCAGGCTACGCCTGCCTCTTAGCTTTTTGAGCGCGCTAGTTTCCCAGTAAAAACACAGACGAAACACCATGATTTACACATAGTCACTTAATGTATTGTCAGGTTCGGTTGCTACAACTAGAAAGTCGTTTTCAATACGCCGTTTGTAGAGAGTGCTTTTTACCAAAGAGCACCTCCCTATAAGTTGTAGTAAAGGAGAAATCCGGGGTGAATAAACCTACCCGAATTGTGGGGCTCGATATAGCGCGCTCACTCGCCATCATCGGCATGATCATTGTCCATATGGCCTCACTACTTTGGAGCACAAAGGTTGTGCTCTCTGGCCTACCCTCATCACTGTTCGCCATTATCGCCGGCGCCACAATGATGATCATCGGCCGCAATTACAGCAGCACTACCTTCTTGCGCTTGATCACTCGCGGCGCCCTAATCATTCTCATCGGCCTGGCACTATTGCCGGTGGGTGGAGAAATTCAGGTGGTCCTCGTCATCATGGGCCTGGTAATGATGCTGGTTTCCTGGATGCCAGCGCTCGGAACCTGGTGGCGAGTCGGCTTCTTCATCGCCGCCACCATCGCCGCCACAATTAAGTACGCGCCTATGACGCTGCCGCAGATCTATCCGCTACTCGCGTGGATCGCATATTTCATCGGCGGCATGCTGCTTTACGACGTCTACCTACGCCGTCGCCTGCAAGACACTTCCACCTCTGAGAACAGCGCCAATGCTCGGTTGAGCTGGATTGTCACCGCTGTCAGTGCTGTCATCACGGCCGTCGGCATGTACTTCCGATTTGATCCCGAGATTGCTGGCTGGCTCCGTTTTACCGGACACACTGGCGTCTTCGGAGAAATCATTCTCTCCGTCGCAGTTGCCGCCATTGTCCTGCACTTGTGCCTTTTCGTAGGCGATCGCTTCCCAGCTGTGGTTTACCCATTCGCGGCTATGGGAACAATGTCGCTGACAATCTACATCCTGCACGTTCTCACCGCGTTTTATTGGCAGCAGAATGTTGCATTGCATTCCACGTTGTCTGCAGCAGGTTTCATCGTATTCTTCCTCGTCATCGCTAGCCTCTGGAAGAAATTTGTCGGACAGGGCCCTGCCGAAAAACTCGTTGCCACCGCAATCAAGGGCATTGTTCCTTCTGGGAAAGGGAAATAACCGTGAAGAAAACATCTTTTTCCATCGCAGCAATTGTTAGCAGCACCCTGCTTCTATCTGCGACTCCAGCTATTGCATTGGAAAACGGCGAACCCGCGCCCGCCAATGCTGAAAGCAGTTCTGTGGCCGCGCTGAAGATTGGCAAAATCGGTAATTTCGGTGACTGCACCGGCACGTTGGTTGCCGATCAGTGGGTGCTCACCGCACGCCACTGCCTGGAGTCTGTGAACAACGAAGGGACCCAGGCCCGGATCGGCGGGAAGGTCTACGATGCCGATTCTTGGGCGCTTTCTCCAATGTCTGATGCGGGATTGCTTCACCTGACCCAAAAGGTCACCGACGCAACCCCGGCGAAGGTCTCCCACGATATCCCCACACCTGGACAGACGGGAACTCTCTACGGCTGGAGCAGCAGCTCGTCCATGGCACGATCCGGGCAGCTTCCGATGACCAAGATGGTCGTCAATGAGCTGCTGGGCGGCGGGCCGACTGAAGGAACTCCAGGTGAGGCTGCGCCTGGTGGTGCTGTTCCGGGTGACGCTACTCCAGGCGAAGCTGTTCCGGGTGAGGCTATTCCGGGCGGCGCTGTTCCGGGTGACGCTGTTCCGGGTGACGCTATGGAATCAATGGAGATGCAGCCAGGAGCTGCCATGCCAGATGACTCCAAAACCGAGTCGATTCCGGCAGGGACAGAAAGTATCCCAGCCGACGCTGCCATGATGCCAATGATTCAAAGCGCCATCCTGGACGCACATTCCGTTTCTGGCGCGGGTATGCAGGGAGGCGACTCCGGTGGTCCATTCTTCGTTGACGGAGAGCTCGCTGGTCTCGCTACCGCCGGAACCTCCAATGGCGACCCTGACCTGCCCTCCCCCAGCGCAGCTATCACTACCCTCGCTGGCACTGCTGACTGGATCGATGACATCACCTCCGGCCGTGACACAGAAAGTGTGCTAACTGCGGAGAACACTCCTGCTCCGCCAAAGACCATTCAGACCAGCGGTGATCACATGTGGGCCTACCTCGCCATCGCATGCGCTGGCGTGGTTATCGCAGCGGCTTGGTCGCGCATTAGGAATGGGCGACAGTAGAACCGTCTGACCTCAACCACAAGCCGCCTCCCCGGAAAGTACTGGGTAGGCGGCTTTTATCGTGCATGCGAGGAACTTAAACGTGACTGAAGCCACAAAATCTCTCGGTAACTGACGTACAATCGTGAGGCATTCCTATGGTTTTATTCTAATTTTTCTATGAATTGACGATGCGATTCACATAATTGCTCATTGGTGAAACCCCACCAACGAGAAAAGTAATCAATTCCCGTGGATGGTTACACGCCCTTCGACGTCTTGATGGATATCGGTTGGATTTCGTTGCTGCTCATCATCGGTAATTTGATGCGGCGATTCATCCCCTGGTTCCAGAAGCTCCTCATTCCTGCACCGATTACTGCAGGCCTACTCGGCTTGCTACTAGGCCCCAACGCTTTGGGGATCATCCAGTTCAGCGAGCACTTCGGCGACTATGCGACGATTCTAATCGCCGCAGTCTTCGGTGCCCTGCCGTTCACAATGGACTTCGATGCCAAGGTTCGCCAGCGCGCGCGAACAATGTGGTCCTATTCCGTGGGCATGTACCTGGCACAGTGGGGCTTCTTCGCACTGCTTGGCGTGATTCTTTTCGCCCCGCTGTTCAATACTCCGGACTGGTTCGGCATCATGCTGCCCGTCGGCTTCGTCGGCGGTTTCGGTGTGGCAGCAGCAGTTGGTGGCGCACTGGACTCGGCCGGGACTGAGGCCACGAGTTTGGGCTTTACAGCCGCCGCGGTGGGCATGTTTTCCGCAATTGTCGGTGGCGTTATCTTTGCCCGCTGGGGTTCAAAGAAGGGGCACACCAACGAGTTGCCCGCCTTGGATAAACTGCCGGAGGACATGCGTACCGGCATTATCTCTCTTCCCGGCCAGCGTCCAAGCGTGGGACGTGCGACCACGAGCCCGTCCTCAATTGAGCCGATTGCGCTGCATGTCGCGGCACTGGCGGGGACGCTCTTCCTGGCGAATATCCTGACTAACTTGGTCAATGACGCTTTCCCGGCCTTGAGCTTCCCGCTGTTCGCGATGGCCTTCCTCGTCGGCCTGGCGGGTGTTGGAGTACTGCACCTGATTAAGGCACCGCACTACCTGGATACGAAGTTGATGGGTTCGGTCTCCGGCGCGTCGACGGACTTCCTGGTTGCAGTGGGCATCGCGTCGATTGTGCCGGCAGTAGTGGCCACCTACATCGTCCCGCTGATTATTCTGTTCGTCGTGGGTCTGGCCTTCTGCCTGGTGTTGTTCTTCTACGTCGCACCACGAGTCTTCGAACATGGTTGGTTCGAGCGCGCCGTATTCAGCTGGGGCTGGGCAACCGCTTCCGTAGCCACGGGTATCGCCGTCCTGAAGATTGTGGACCCGGAGCAGAAATCCGGCACTCTCGAGGAGTTCGGCATGGCCTACGTGGGCTTCGCACCATTCGAAATCGCGGCGGCCATCCTCGCCCCCATCGCCATCATCGCCGGACTGGTGTGGCTATTCGGTGGGGTCGCACTTATCGGTGGCCTGGCTCTGTTGATTCCGCCGATGATCTGGTTAAAGAAATCGAAAGCCAGGGCTTTGTAGAAGTTCCCACACCGCCCACATTTGCGAGCCCAGCGTGGGCTGTCCGGGCCTGTCTGGCAGCTGTCTTCCCACCGTTTTGCCAGTATTGCGCTCACTTATCGATGCATGATTCACCCATCGATGCGCTCCAGCGTATCCATAAGTGAATAACTCATCGATATGTGAAACCGAAAGCTAGCAGCGCGTACATGAGCTGAGGCAAGTCGACCAGAATCAACCCAGCAATCCCCTCAAGCTAAGTACCTTCAGCCCGACTAATCGAGCAGCGCCTCACACCGCATTTCTGATGGCCGCCCCTTTAATGCCCGGTTGTGCAGTGCGCGAGTTCGTCAGACCCAACGGCTACCCAACGACTTACCCCCCCCAAAAAAAACGGTGAAAAACGGGTTAAGTAAAGAAAAGTGTGTCCGCATGCCACCATAACCCC
>NZ_JVPT01000028.1:0-2270 GCF_001055915.1 Corynebacterium sp. 212_CJEI
TGACCCCGGATACATTACACACACTTCACACATAAAGCGAACCCCCAGGTCACAATGCTTTTCTAGGGCACTTTCGAGCTAATAGAAGACCATAACCGTAGAGTTTCACTTAAAGCTGTTCGGCAATGCATTCGTTCACCGGCTTCTTACGCACACTCACGAGTTATCTCAGCAAAGTGACAAGTCTCGAGGCCTTCGTCGTAAAGCGAGATGGAGCGAAACCACCCCAATAGAAAGCTCCAGTGAGGAAAAGCTGGGCTAGGGAACTAAAGTCGAACTGTGACTACATCAACGAAGACCGATGCCCGGCCGGTCCATCCGGTCGATGAGTATCCGGGCCATGTGAAATTGCTTGTACTCGGCTTTCAACATGTGCTCGCCGCGTATGCAGGCGCGGTGGCAGTCCCGCTTTTCGTGGGCTGGGCACTTGTGGATGCCGGGCGTATGTCCCCATCCGATATTCCGCACCTAATTGCCGCGGACCTGTTTGTTGCCGGCATCGCCACCATCGTGCAGTCGGTGGGTATTTGGCGATTTGGTGTGCGGTTACCACTGATTCAGGGCTGTACCTTCTCTGCCGCCATTCCGATGGTCACTATCGGATCGCAATACGGCGTGCCCGCAATCTACGGTTCGGTGATTGCATCGGGCATTTTCATGATGCTCTTTGCACCGCTTTTTGCATCGCTTCTACGTCTATTTCCGCCGTTGGTCACTGGCACGGTGCTATTGATTATCGGTACGACGCTTATGCCAGTCGCAGCTGACTGGGTTGGTGGCGGTGCTGAAGTCAAGGACACTCCTGATTTCGGCACGCCCCAAAACTTGGCAGTAGCTGTGTTTGTGTTGGTCTTGATTCTCAGTATTGAGCGTTGGGCACCGGAATGGCTCGCCCGAATCGCCGTTCTAGTGGGCATGATTTCTGGGTTGCTGCTGTGCATTCCATTGGGAATGGTGGATTGGTCTGGGACTAAGGACTCACCAATCTTTGGGCTGACACATCCGTTCTACTTCGGCATGCCTGAGTTTGTCTTCTCGGCTGTATTTGCCATGTGCATTGTCTCGCTTGTGACTATGGTCGAGGCGACTGGAGATGTGCTTGCAATCGGTGAGATTACCGAGACCGAGATTGATAATCGCCGTATTGCCGACACACTGCGTGCCGACGGTGCTGCGACCGTGATCGGCGGTATTTTCAATACCTTCGAATACACGGCGTTTGCCCAGAACATCGGCGTCCTGTCCATCACGGGCGTGCGATCCCGATGGGTTACCGCAGCTGCAGGCGGAATGCTGCTGATTCTGGGACTGATTCCAAAGACGGCCGCTCTCGTTGCTGCTATCCCGGCTCCAGTTTTGGGAGGTGCCGGTATCGCCTTGTTCGGCATGGTCGCAGCATCCGGCGTCCGCACCCTATCCAAGGTTAAGTTCACTGAATCCAACGTGATCGTGGTTGGTATTCCGTTGGCACTGGCATTGCTTCCGGCTGTATCGCCCGAACTATTCTCCGGACTGCCGGCATGGGCACAAACGTTTATGGCCTCAGGAATCTGCGTAGGTTCCGTCGCAGCTATTATCTTGAACCTTTTGTTCAACACCGCCGACCGTGCACCGCACGCAGTTACTCCGAGCGCTCACGACACCTTCCGCGGAGGTATCAACTCTGAAGATAAGGACCACGACGGCTACGGCGACGTCCCGCCCGCTAAGCCAAGCAGTAATAACTAACTTCGGTACTTTGATTAGCGTGGCTGGATAGCTCAATCCCATACCGCGCTGGCGTAATTAAATACAACACATTCCCGTATGGGCGCAGGCAATACCTCGCCCATACGGGATTTCCTTTTGGCGCGACCTTGGATGGCGCCGCGTTGTCTCGTAGGTAGGGCTTAAGAATCAGGACGAATTCCAAATAAGCGTATGGATCCCTATTTGGACAGCTTGGCAGTAAAGCCCCATTGAAGCGCGGTATCTGCATGTCGGGATGAGTGGCTGTGGTAAACACAGAAGTGCAATAACTGAATCGGACATGCCAACAAGCTCAGTGCCAGAATTCGAGGAGCCTCCGACCGGTGTACTGCGCATCGGACCCTTCTAAGTACCCGCAATTAAGCCAAATCGGTAGCTACCCCGAGATATAAGCCACGACATTTGTCGATTAAATGTTGTTTACTCGTGGGCACAAAAGTGGGCCGCAGCACCCAACCCCACACAAGGGGCAAGGCAACCACGACCCACAAACAAGATTATTATGCCGGCGGCGACCTACT
>NZ_JVPT01000029.1:0-21047 GCF_001055915.1 Corynebacterium sp. 212_CJEI
CCTTTAAACCAAAGAACCCCAGGCCGGAAAACTTCCTGACCTGGGGTTTTGGAGCCGGAAACGGGACTCGAACCCGTAACCTACTGATTACAAATCAGTTGCGCTACCAATTGCGCCATCCCGGCAACTTTAAAGCGACCCTTTTGGCGTTAGCCTTCGCTGGCTCGAAAGAATCAGAGTCAACCTGAGAATCGAACTCAGCTGTGCCGCTGACAGGCGATTGTACAGGTTGGCAAGCAGAAGTTAAAAACGACACCACAGGAATACTGCAACCGCACTTCCTGAACACTTTTCTGCACACTAAAAGCCCCGCTCAGATAAGTAAATTCGCCGCCTCAAAAACGAATTGAGATTCTCGGTCGCTGACGGGGTAGTGTGACTATCGCTAAATCACTGGGGCTATGTTTCTGCAACGTCTCCACATCGCGTCTTTGCAGCATCACTGCAATGCACCCCAGGCAGTATCGGGGAAAGGAAGTGCCGACATGCCATTCGATGGTGGCAACAAATCCAACGCCGAAGAAAACTCCGCTGCGAAGGATGATGCCTACGATGCCGAAGCCGCTGTCGCTTACGGCGCTGACCCCACTGTCTCTCACGACGACACTCCGCAGACCCAGTTTCCTGCAATCGACGATCAGTCCACCTTCAAGCAGCGCGTGATTGATTTCGTTTCCGGCCCAACGGCAACTGTCGACCTAGTGCACTCGACCACTACCCCACTACCGCTGGCCCCGATTGATTATTCCGACCCCAGCCAGGTCACGGCCGTACTCGATCTCGCTGCTCGCATCGGCGGGCTGCTACTGGCATGCGGCTCGGGCAACCGCGACACCGAGCTGCAGATTAAAGCCGTGACCTCGGCCTATGGCCTCACCCAGATCCAGGTTGACATCACCTTGACCTCCGTGACAGTCTACCACCTCATCGGTGCCCGCCGCACACCGATTACGGCTATGCGCGTGGTCACCGCACCAGTGCCCGACTTCGAGCGCTTACGTCACACCGATCGTGTCATCCGCCGAATCCGCGCGGGCCATCTGAGCCTGGAGGAGGCTATTGAGGCTATCGACAAGGTCGAGCGTGAGCCCGCAAAATACCGCCTCCGCGTCATCTACGCTGGCTGGGCATTGCTGGCTTCATCTGTGACAGTGCTGCTCGGCTCGAGTTTCGAGGTTGCCCTTATCGCAGCTGCGGTCACACTGGCCATCGTCATCGTGATTGGCGAACTCGCCGCCCGCGAGTTGCCCACATTCTTCCAGAACGCAGTCGGTGGTCTCATCGCCACACTCTCCGCTGCTGTACTCAATGCGGCGCAGGCGTATCTCCCCTTTGAAATGCAGCCATCCAGGCTAATCGCTTCGGGAATTATCGTGATGCTCGCCGGCCTAACCCTCGTGCAAGCACTGCAAGACGGCATCACCGGCGCACCTGTGACTGGCTCGGCGCGCTTCTTCGACACCATGTTGTTGACCGGCGGCATCGTCGCTGGCATCGCAATGGGCATCGAGTTTTCCGGAATGCTGGGCATTCCGCTTCCCGACGTCATCGCGGGCTCCGACCTCAACCTTGCACAGGCAACAGTGCGGGTGATAGCGGGAACTACCGCCTCAATCGCATTTGCGTTGGCCTCGAATGCTGGGTTCACCGCGTTGGCAGTGTCCGGAACGGTCGCCCTGCTGGGGTCAATGACCTACTACTACGTGTTGACTCCACTGGGAATTCATCCGGTGACCAGCGCCGGCGCGGCAGCAACGCTGATTGGTCTCATCGGCGGCCTGCTGGCACGACGTTGGTCCATCCCACCGCTGATTACGGCAGTGGCAGGCGTCACCCCGCTGCTTCCGGGTATGACAATCTACCGCGGTATGCACGCACTGCTGCACGACCACCCGACCAAGGGGTTTACGGCGCTGGCCTCAGCGCTGGGCATTGCGACGGCACTAGCTGCGGGCATTGTCCTCGGTGAATGGATGGCGCGTAGGCTCCGTCGCCCTCGCGCACTGCGCGAAGACAGTGGCCTGACCCGTCCAATCCGAGCCGGTATGCGTCGCATCCGTCCTGTGAATCCGCGGAACAAGCCTCGCCGTCCACGCAACTACCGCTTCAAGGGCGGTATGAACCCGCGCCTGGACTAGTCGCTGCGTGAACTGGTCGCTTCCGGAACCAGGTTGTCCACACCGCGCGACCTATCAACAACGTGGTAGAATTAGGTTTTTGAATTGTAAGTAGCGCTTAAAGCCGAAACTGCGTCATCACAATCCCATTCCTTCTCCGCTGAACTCGGTTGAGCTCAGTGACGGGAGCATATGGCTAGATGGCTGGCAGAAGTAGGTGTATTGGGCGCAATTAAGGCCATGCTTGCCAGGAGGATTCGTGCCACCGAAGGTCACAGACACTCGCACTGCTCAGAACGAGGCTCTTCACAAGGTCGAAGAAAAGACCGCTGCTGGCGCACGGCGAATTGTGGCTACCTTCGCCGAGGACTTCTACGATGCCGTCACTCTGATGTGCATGCTCGGAGTGGAGAAGGAAGGCCTGAGCTTCAAGAAGGTTCACGAGGAGTACGAGAAGGAAAACGCTCCGAAGACCGCAAAGCGCACACGCAAGTCCACTAAGAAGACTGCAAAGAAGTCGGCCAAGAAGGCAGCAAAGAAGACCACTCGTAAGACGGCGAAGAAGGCTACAAAGAAGGCCGCCAAGAAGACGACGAAGAAGGCTGCTAAGAAGAGCACCAAGAAGGCAGCTAACTAACGGGGTCACGCAGCATGGGGCGGAGCGGGAAAAAGGCGGTTGCCACAGTAGCTGTCGTTGCGGCGGTGTCCATGACGGCTACCGCATGCCAGGCAAAGCCGGCAGCGGAGATCGTCGGCAAGCAGTGGCAGATAACCGCGATTTTTGATGACCCAAACCTGCCCCACGGTGTGCCGGACGGAACGCAGGCACCGACTATTACGCTGGGGCAGACAACATATACTTTCGCTGATTCCTGTGGCAACGGCTCTGGTTCGCTGCAGTGGAAGGGCGAGGCGGTCGAATTCGGCGCCCCGGAGCAGACTCGCAGTTTGGACTGCTCAGACCAGGCGCAGACCTATTCGGAGCGCTTCCACAAGATTGTTGCGGGCGAATTCACCTACAAGCAGGACAACAACGGTCTGCGCATGCGAGAGATGAAAGACCCCAAGCCAGGCGAGGATCGCCGTGGCTGGACTGCGACAACCTCGGGTTACACCGAGGGGCGCTGACGCCACTTCTGATCGACAGGCGCATCGGTGCCGGGGTGAGAAACCCGTGCGTAAGAACCGCGGTGGTAAATGAGCGGATTGATTTCTTCACGCTTGCCGATAGCCACAATATCCGCCGTCACAATCCAGTGATCGCCGCCTTCGTAAACATCGACGACGGTGCAATCAATCCACACGGAGCAGCCGTGCAATAAAGGGTTGCCCAGCTCAGAGCGGGTCCACTTCCCCGTCTTGAACTTTTCGCCATTACTGCGGCCGAAGGCTGCCGAGATATCCTCCTGATCCTCGGCCAACACATTGACGGAGAAGCGTCCAGCGTTCCGTATATGCGGCCAAGACCGCGAGGTCTTCATGACAGTAAACAGAACCATCGGTGGAGTGAGACTCAGCGAGGAAAAAGACTGGCAGGCGAAACCGTACGCTTCGCCTTCATCCTCGGTGGCGATAATGGTCACGCCTGTGGTGAACTCACTCATCGCGCCACGGATAGACATTTCATCCAATTCGACGGGGCCGCCAAGTTCGACATGGTCGTCGCGGGTAGCTTCCGGACTATTGAGAGCCGCAGCTGATTGGTCGGTGCTCGAATTTGTTGAATCTGTCATGTAATAGACCTTAATCTGAATCCGAACACAGTAAAGACGAGGTGGGGTTTACCACCCCAAGAGCCCCCGATAGCGCCACGATGTTGTTACCCTCGTCGGCCCGCTACCCGGCTGACGGTGCCGACGGCGCTGCGGTTGTCGATCCAACGACAAACTCAGTCTCCAACAAGACGCGAGGAGCGCGACCGCTGTCCTCGCGTGCGGCCTCAAGCTCCTCGGCCAGCGCGCGGCCGACGGCAATGCCCTTCTGCCTATTCGGCTGAATTACAGTGGTCAGCTTGTGGAAGAGGGCGCGCTCGATTCCGTCAAAGCCTGTGATGGACAGGTCCTCCGGAACACGAATTCCGTTCTCCTTGGCATATTCCAAGACCGCAATTGCCTGAGTATCCGTGGTACAGACCACCGCCGTGAGATCCGGGTTGTCGGTCAGCAGCTGGCGAGCCGCATCGCGGTTATTCTCGCGGTCATTGAGGTGACGCTCGATGATAGGCACATCTGCCTGCTGAATACCGGCCTCGGCAAGCGCTTCCAGCGCACCTTCGACGCGGTTCTTCTGCACCTGGTGATGAGCTTCTGCCAGCCGCTTCTCCGTGACATATCCCGAGTTCGGGGTACGCGACAAGCGCACCGAAAGGATTCCCACCTTGCGATGTCCCAGTTCAGTCAGGTGCCGCACCGCGGGCTTGATGGCCTCACGGTCGTCGATGCCCACAAACGGTAGAGCCGCCGCATCTGCAGGCTGGTCACACACGACCGTCGGCAAGCCGCGAGCGCGCACGGCAGCGAGGAACGGGTCGTTGTCCGCGACGGAGTAGACCACGAAACCGTCGACCACCGCTTGCCGAATCAGATTGAGATCTACGTCCCCGCCCTCCTCGGAGGAAGCTGGAATGACCAACATGGAGTCGCCCATTTCGCCGAGCTCCTCTGCGAGGCCGGCGAGAAAATCCACCGACGCAGGGTCTTCAAAAGCGAACGGGAGGTGCTCGGTGAACAGCACGCCGATGGCGCCAACCCGGCGCATGCGCAGACCGCGAGCCATTGGGTCCGGCCCGGGATAGCCAAGCCGCTCCGCAGTTTCCAAGATGTGCTCTCGCAACTTCTCCGAGAGCTGGTCAGGACGGTTGTAAGCGTTAGACACAGTCGTGCGCGAGACCCCAAGTTCTGCAGCGATGGAAGCCAAGGTGCCACGACGACGCCGACTTTGCACGGAATACCGACCCTTCTTGAAAAACCAACAGCGACTGCCCGCTCAGATATCTTCGTCCAGCTACCTCAGGTAGAAAACCTCGATTTTATGGAAAAGAACTACAACGAGCATCACACGCATCTAATCGCGGACAACTTTACCCAACGAATGTGCGCGACTGTCATTTCGGCCACTCCGGCAGAGGCCCGCCTTGTGACTGGGTCTCCGCAGCCCCTACTATGTTCTTTGAACTAAAAGACAACTGTTTTCAATAGCGGTTAATGCTCAGGAGCTGAATAAAAGGAATAATTCAGCCCGCAACAGGATTGGATACATACATGAAGGCACGCTTTTCCACGCGCATCGCGGCGCTAGTCGCCAGCGCCGGCCTCGTCGCAGGTCTCGGCGCATGCTCCAGCAATGATGACAGCGCTACGTCCGCGGGCAAGTCCGAAGACACCATTAAGGTGGTCACCTCCACCAAGGTCTGGGCAGACGTCGCCGACGCAGTCACCGACGACGAGAAGGTCGCCATCGACCCGATTATCGCGTCCAACGACATCGATCCTCACTCCTACGAACCGGCCGCAGCCGACATGGCAAAGGTAGAGGACGCCGATATTCTCGTCGCAGGTGGCGGGCATTACGACGCATGGCTGACCTCCTCTCTGCGTGACGCAAAGGATAAGGTCATCATCTCTGCGCTGCCGCAGGAAGAGGGCCACAACCACGATCACGACCACGATCACGAGGGCCATGACCACGACCATGGCGACCACGACGGCCACGAGCACCACCACCACGATGGCGAGGCCAACGAGCACGTCTGGTACAACACCGATGCGGTTGAAGAAACTGCAGAGCAGCTCGCCGAAGCTCTGACCAAGATGGGCGCCAAGGCCGACACCAAGGCTGTCGATAAGGAAATCAAGGACATCGAAGAGGCCAAGAGCAAGCTCAAGGCCGCTAAGGTTGCTCAGGTTCACCCGCTGGCCGATGACATCCTGAAGGACACGAAGGTCGAGGACATCACCCCGAAGGGCTACCGCCAGTCCACGCTGAATGAGTCCGAGCCGTCGGCAAGCGATGTCAATGAAATGCTCAAGCTGATCGAGTCCGGCGAGCTGGACTACCTCATCGACTCGCCACAGACCCACGACCAGGTCTCGCAGCGACTCGTCGAGGCAGCCAAGGCAAAGGGCGTTAAAATCGTCGATGTTTTTGAGTCGCCGAGCACTGACCAGTCGTTCTTTGACCTCTACAAGCAAACCCTTTCCGATATGGAGTCCGCATAACTTTGCCCTCACTGACTTTTACTGACGCAGCCGTCGAACCGCTGTGGTCCGGTCTGAATTTGGATATCGAGCCCGGCGAGTTCTTGGCCATCCTGGGTCCGAACGGCGTCGGCAAATCCACGCTGCTGACCACCGCCCTTGGCATGCGGCGGCTGACTCACGGTTCAGTAAAAGTCGACGGGAATCTGGGATACATTCCGCAGCAGCGGATGTTCGAGCCCTCGCTGCCCATTCGGGTTCGCGACCTCGTCGAGCTGGCAGCTGGCAAGAACCGCTCCGCCACCGACGAGATGCTGGAGTTTGTCGGCGCAACGGGTATTGCGGACCGTCGTGTCGGCACGCTCTCTGGCGGTCAGCAACAGCTTGTGCGTCAGGCGCAGGCGCTCGTTTCGGCACCGGATTTTTTGCTTTGCGACGAGCCTCTGCTCTCCCTCGACCCTGCGGCACAACGGACCACGGTCGAGCACCTGGACCGGCATCGCCGGGAAAATGACACGGCAGTCGTCTTTGTCACCCACGACATCAATCCCATCCTGGGTGTCTGTGACCGAGTGCTCTACCTCACGCCGCATGGACATGCGGTCGGATCGGTCGAGGAAATCATCACCTCAGAGACGCTCTCGGAGCTCTACCAAACCAAAATTGTGGTTGCCCGTGTCGAGGGAAAGTTGGTTATCGCCTAATGACCCTACTGGCTCAGTATTTCTCCGACACCGCCGCTCTACTCCAGGTCGGCTTCGTCCACAATGCCCTCATTGCAGCGGCACTGCTTGGGCTGATTTCCGGCATCATCTCGCCACTAATCGTCATGCGGCAGATGAGCTTCACTGTCCACGGCACCAGTGAGCTGGCACTCATGGGCGCATCCGCGGCTCTATTACTGGGTGTCAGTGTCAGCAGCGGCGCCATTATCGGCTCGGTGCTCATCGCAATAGTCCTGGCAGCACTGTCGCTTCGAGGGCGCCAAGATGCGGTTGTGGGCGTGGTTTTGAGCTTCGGCATGGGCTTATCGGTGCTGTTTATCCACCTCTACCCTGGCCGGACAAGTACCGCGTTTTCACTTCTCACCGGCCAGATCATTGGTCTGACTGACACTTCTCTATGGACGATGGCCATCGTCGCGGTCATCGTCGTCGGCGGCGTTGCCTGGAAATGGCGGCCGCTGCTATTCGCCTCCGCCGACCCCATCATGGCCGCCGCTAGTGGTGTCAATGTGAAGGCGCTATCGATCTACTTCGCGATTCTCACCGGTCTCGTCGCCGCCCAGGGCGTACAGATTGTCGGCTCTCTGCTCGTCATCGCCCTCATCATCACCCCTGGTGCTGCGGCCGCATTCGTCACCGCCTCTCCTGTAAAGGCCATCATCCTGTCGACCATCTTCGCCGAGGTCGCGGCCGTCGGCGGCATTGTTCTCTCACTCGCACCGGGCATCCCGGTCAGCGTTCTAGTGACGACAATCGCATTTGTCATCTACCTGATCTGCTACGCCATCGGAACGGTGCAATCGCGCAAGGCAACGCGTGACGACGTCCAGGCTGCCAAGTGGAGCAAATAGACACATACGCTTTTCGGAGTGGCTTTTAAAACAACAAAAACATCGGGCAGCCCCTCGAGTGACGATTGCGGAGAAGGTGCGCACCTTCCCTCTCGCCACCGAGGGGCTGCCCGTATTTTTGCTGGATTCTCTAAAAGCAGACTCCAATACCCCCAGCTCTTTTTAAGACTGCGAGACTGCCGAAATGGGTTGCCCCGGCAGACAGAAAAACTAACGCTGAGGATGTCGTGGTCTGACATCTCAGTGACCCAAAGCTAGCTGTACAAGCCACCGCTAGGTCCGTGCGCTTCCCTAAACTACGGCCAATTACGCCCCCATTTCTAGGAGCATGATATGCCCGCCCTCCCCTTCAGGAAACTACGGATAATTTTCTGTTGGAAGTGATAATAACGCCGTCATTTCTGCAGCGCACGCCGGAAATAGAATTATCTTTAAAGCGCTGAACTACTGGGGGTAGCCATAAGTACCGGCCGCCATTTAGAACGCAAAATACCCCACGTAAACGCCATTACTATAACGAATTGATAATGGCGCCTACGGGGGTATCAAATGCGCTACTGACTGCTCTTAGCCCGGCGCTGGCGGGCAAACTCACTCAGAGTCACGCCGGCAGCAACGGAAGCGTTGAGCGACTCAACCCAACCGGTCATCGGAATGGACATGATGGTGTCACAGGTATCGCGCACCAGGCGCGAAAGTCCCTTGCCCTCAGAGCCGACGACCATAACCACCGGGGTGGTGCCGTCGTAAGTGTCCAGAGTGTGATCGCCACCGGCATCCAGTCCAACGACCTGGTAACCAGCCTTCTGGAACTGCTTGAGCGAGCGCACCATGTTGGTCGCCCGCGCAACCGGCAGACGCGCAGCAGTACCAGCAGAGGTACGCCAGGCGACGCCCGTAATGGCAGCCGAGCGACGCTCCGGAATCACCACACCGTGACCACCAAAGGCCGCCACCGAGCGAATGACCGCACCCAGGTTACGCGGATCAGTGATGTTATCCAGGCAGACGATAAGGCCCGGCTCACCGGTCTGGGCCACAGAATCAATCAGATCTTCGACAGATGCGTACTTGTACGGCGGAATCTGCAGGCCGATACCCTGGTGCATGGTGTTGCCGGTCATGGTGTCCAACTCGTGGCGGGGTACCTCGCGAATCGGGATACCACGGGAGTTAGCAATACGCACTGACTCCTGCAGGCGCTCGTCATTGTCGGTACCCAGCGCCACAATCAGCGCGGCCGCTGGCACCTTTGCATGCAGGCACTCCACGACCGGGTTACGGCCAACTACCAGCTCGGTGCCATCCCCCTTGCGCTCATGACGCCCCGAGTCACGGCGGCGCTTCTCTTTCGCCCGCTTATGAGCTGCGTGATAAACGCGGTCCTCTGCTTTCGGGGTCGGCCCCTTGCCACGCAAGCCACGCTTTTGGCCACCGGAGCCGCCAACGTTCTTCTTGCTTGCCTTGCGCACTGCACCACGACGACCGTTGCCTGCCATAGCTACCTGCTTCCTGTTGTTAATAGTTTTCTTTAGCCTAAAGCCAGCTTTTCAGCCCTAGTCAGCGACAGACCATGCTGGACCATCCGCGGTATCAGTTACCTCGATACCCGCTTCCTTCAGACGGTCGCGCACAGCATCAGCCGTAGCCCAGTCCTTCTCTGCACGAGCCCGGGTGCGTTCCTCCAACTGGTGCTCAACCAGCACACCGAGCGCATGCATTGCCGCATCGGAACCGGAATCGGAGGTTGCCCACTGCTCATTCAGCGGATCGAACCCAAGGACTGCGGCCATAGCGCGGACAGCACCGGCAATCTCCTTGGCCTTGGTCTCGTCGCCGTCGGCAAGCGCCTGATTACCTCCGCGAACAGCGTTGTGGATTTCCGCGAGCGCGCGTGGGACGGCGAGGTCGTCGTCGAGCGCTGCTTCGAACGCCGGCGTCCACTCACCGATTTCTATATCGCCGAGCTTATCGACGGCACGGTGCATAAACGCCTCGATACGACGGTAGCCCGCTGCCGCTTCCTGCAGAGCCTCCTCGGAGTACTCCAGCACGGAGCGGTAGTGCGCACTACCGAGGTAGTAACGCAGCTCAACCGGACGAACCATGGTCAGGATATGCGGCACGGACAACACGTTACCGAGCGACTTCGACATTTTTTCGCCGGCCATTGTGACCCAGTGGTTGTGCATCCAGTAGCGAGCAAAGCCGTCGCCGGCTGCGTGCGACTGCGCAATCTCGTTTTCATGATGCGGGAACTGCAGGTCGAGGCCGCCACAGTGGATGTCGAACTCCGAGCCCAAGTAGTAGGTGGCCATGGCGGAGCACTCCAGGTGCCAGCCCGGCCGGCCATTGCCCCACGGCGTCGGCCACGAGGGCTCGCCCGGCTTGGCAGCCTTCCACAGTGCGAAATCGTGCGCACCGCGCTTGCCCGGAGTATTGGTCTCGCCCTGCTCCATCTCGTCGACGCGGTTGCCGGACAGGCTGCCGTAGTCGCTGCCTTCAGCCTTGGACCAGGCATCCACGTCGAAATAGACGCTGCCATCGACAGCGTAGGCGAAGCCGTTATCCATCAGACGCTGCATATACTCCACCATCTGAGTGACATGCCCGGTAGCGCGCGGCTCAACGCTCGGCGGGAGAACACCGAGCTGGTTGTAAGCCCAGGTAAATTCGCGCTCAAAGCGAGAGACCCACTCCCACCAAGGACGGCCGTGCTCGGCGGCCTTGTTCAAAATCTTGTCATCGATATCGGTGACGTTGCGCACAAAGGCGACGTCATACCCCTTGGCGATCAGCCAACGGCGCAAGATATCAAAGGCCACGCCGGAGCGAACATGGCCAATGTGCGGCTGAGCCTGCGGGGTCGCACCGCACAGGTAAATGGAGGCATGCCCCTCGCGGAGAGGCTCAAAATCCTTCAGTTGGCGGGTTGCGGTATCGAAGATTTGAAAAGTCACAGCCCCGAGCATAGCGGGGAAATAGATACGGGTGAAAAAGAGAAAACGGCTAGCGCACACGGGCAATGTATGTGCGCTAGCCGTTAACCGGAAAAGTGCAGAAAATCCCTACTGGAAGGAACCGAGGAAGGGAAACGACTTATGCGTCTGCGTCCAGGTCCACCGGCTTATCGTCGGCCTCGTCCTTCTTCTCACCGGCGGTACCTTCCTGTGCCAGCGCGCGGTGACGCTCGATAGTGGCATCGACGCGGGCAAAAACTTCCTCGACCTTGGCCTCATCAACGCCGTCGGCAAGCGCGAGCTCACCGACGAGAACCTGGCGAGCCTTGCTCAACATACGCTTTTCGCCGGCGGACAGACCGCGATCCTGATCGCGGCGCCACAGGTCACGAACTACCTCAGCGACCTTGTTAATGTCGCCCGAACCCAGGCGCTCCTGGTTGGCCTTGTAGCGACGGGACCAGTTGCCGGCCTCTTCTACGTCGGTCTCACGCAGAACGGAGAAGACCTTCAGCAGCCCCTCTTCACCGACAACATCGCGGACACCGACCAGCTCGGCATTCTTGGCGGGCACCTGGATATTCAGATCACTCTGCAGAATCTGCAGTACGAGGTACTGAACGGTCTCACCGTTAAGCTCTCGTTCAATGATGTTTTCGATTTTCGCAGCTCCGTGGTGCGGATAAACTACGGTATCCCCAATGCTGAATTCCATGTAATGCACACGCCCTTTCCAACGGCCTTCCACCCTATCATGTCCCCCCATGATTTTACGGGTAGTATGAGAACATCTTAGGAAGACACTAAGGTGTTCTTTAAATACTGAAAATCCTATCGCCCATCCTCAAGCTACTGGAGGAAATCTAGTCATGGCCTTCAAGTCCGTACTTCGCCGCAGCGCCCTCATCACCGTCTCCGCAGCATCCGCAGTTGCACTTGCTGCTTGTGGCGCCGGTCAGATTTCGCAGACCGCAAATCAGCACCCGGCTGTAGACGGTGCGATGAACGGCGGCGAAGATGCTGCCGGCAAGGGTGCTGAGAACACCAACTCGGCTCTTGGCTTCGTCAACATCCGCGACGCTCATATCCTGGTTGACCCGGAGGCTGGTACCGCTGGTCTGAAGTTCTCCGCCAGCAACCAGCAGCGCGCTACCGAGTCGGTCTACAAGCTGAAGTCCGTCACCGTTGAAGGTATCGGCGAGGTTGAGCTGAAGAAGGTCGCTGAGACACCTTCCTTCGCTAAGGCTGCAAAGGGCGAGGACTCCCTGCCGCGTGAGTGCCAGATTGTTGCCGGCCCGAAGTCCGTCATCGATCCGCTGGCTAAGACCGCCAAGGACAACACCGGCTGCATCGCGTACTACACCAATGAGCTGGACCCGAGCACCCTGGTTGGCGACAAGAGCAGCGCTGCTGGCCAGAACCGCGAGGCCACCTTCGAGTTCACTGACCCGCAGGGCCAGACCAACACCTACGACCTGGACATCACCATCTCTGCTGACATTCTGGAAGCTGGCGCACCGAACCGCGGTGCTGACGGCATGATTGAATCCAAGTAATCGCAGCACAGTGGTGTTCCTGCGCTGTTCGCGCGCAGCGCACTTTTAGGCGCTGGTACAGCGCAGTCCTGTCCCGCAAATAACGCGAGGCGCTTCATCGAGCGGGCATGGGCGATTGGTCGCTTGATACGGGTCACGGCAGTACAGTCATCCTTGACACAAGTCATTGACACTGCCCTGGCCCGCTCTCGCGTATCTGGGGTAAATTTTCTCGCGACATTCACCGCATACCGCACAACACACGTTGTGGAGTCTGTCGTGTCCCCTCTCTTGAAGCAAAGGTGGTTGCACCGTGGCCAAGACCAAAGACGAAGCCTACGAATGCTCAGCATGCGGCTGGCAGGTGTCGAAATGGGTCGGCCAATGTCCCAACTGCAAAGAGTGGGGCACGCTAGAGAAGGTCACTATCCGCTCCAGCGGTGGGAAGTCCGCCTCCACGCTGGAGGACAAAATTGCCGCGCGGGCAGCCAAGCAACGTCGCCGTAGCGCTGCCGCGACGGAACCCGGCGCGCGGGGTGGTCGTCGTAAAGCATCTTCCACTTCCGTCGCGGCTGAAAGCCAGCGTCTAGCACAGCGCGCGCTTGACGACGAGGCGGAGGAACGTTTCCTCGCCGAGACCTCCGCAACAGATCGAATCCCCACTTCATCTTCCGAGTTGACCGCGATCACGGGGATTTCCGCCAAGGCTGCGCACGCGGTGCGCACGGGCATCGGCGAGCTGGATCGAGTGCTCGGTTCCGGTATTGTGCCGGGTTCGTTGGTGCTCTTGGCAGGCGAACCGGGGGTTGGTAAGTCGACGCTGCTACTTGAAGTGGCCTACCGCTGCGCGGACGGCGATTTGGGGCCGACGCTTTACGTCACCGGTGAGGAATCGGTCGGTCAGGTGCGGCTGCGTGCCGAGCGCACTGGCGCACTGTCGGACTCGCTGTACCTGTCGGCAGTGTCGAATATCGAGGACGTCATCGATCTGACGCTGGAGCTCTCCCCCGGTCTGCTCATTGTGGACTCTGTGCAGACGATGCGTGCCGACGTCGAAGGTGCTCGCGGTGGCGTTGCCCAGGCTCGCGCCGTAACCTCTGCGCTGGCGGCGCTGGCAAAGGAGACCGGAACTGCGATTTTCCTGGTAGGACACGTGACCAAGGACGGCAATGTGGCCGGCCCGCGCACAATGGAACACCTGGTTGATGTGGTGCTCAACTTCGAGGGTGATAGGCATTCGGGGCTACGCTTCTTGCGCGGCCTGAAAAACCGTTTCGGAAGCACCGATGAAGTGGGCTGCTTCGAGCAGACGGCGGGCGGCATTGCGGAAGTTGAGGATCCCTCGGGGCTGTTTTTGCATCACCGAACGCCGACCTCGGGAACTGCAATTACCGTGGCCATGGATGGCCGCAGACCGCTGCTGGCGGAGGTGCAGGGCCTGGTAATCAATACCGAGGCGCACAACCCGCGACGCAATGTCTCTGGCCTCGACCCTCGCCGCGTGCCGATGGTCGCGGCCGTGCTGACTGAACATGGAAACTTCAAGCAGTTGGCCCGCATGGAGATGTACGTGTCCACCGTCGGCGGTATGACGCTGTCGGAGCCTGCCGCGGACCTGGCAATCGCGCTGGCACTGGCCTCATCCATGACTAAGCGGACCTTCCAGGACAAAACCATTGCACTCGGCGAACTGGGGTTGGCCGGCGAAGTGCGCCGAGTGACCGATTTGGAGTGGCGGCTTAAGGAAGCTCATCGAATGGGCTTCGACACGGCAATTGTGCCCAGAGGCGCAAAAGGCCCGGCGGGGATGCGGCTGCTGGAAGCAGGCACCGTTGCCGAGGCCATTGAGCTTGGGTTGGGAACTAAGCGCTAGCGCATGTTGAACGTGTAGGCGTCAGAGTTGTTGTCACCAATCACGCCGTAGAAGATGTACGACCCGGAGGGCGCTGGGACGCGGTCTTCTTCGGAGCACTTGTTCGGCGCCGAGGTCAGACGCGACCAGGTGGCGGCATAGTTGACTTCCTCGCCCGGTGCCAATACCAGTTCACCGTGGCCTTCGGAGTCATTGCAGTCCACATCCGACCAGACGCGCTCGTACGTTGCCAGGTCGTACACCTCGAAGCGCAACTGCTGCTCATCGAGGTTCACGCGGCATTCACCGCCGGTGGGATTGTGGACGGTAATTGCCAGAGTCGGCTGCTCATCGCCGTAGTTCGGCTGATCCGAGGTGGCTGTCACCTGCAGGTCTGCAAGGCTACAGTCCTTTTTGTTCGCAAGCGCCGCCTGAGCGTCATCCTTCGCGGAATCTTCGCCTTCCTTAGCGTCCGTCTTGGCATCCTTGTCAGACTTGTCCTTCGTCGAGTCCTTGTCAGACTTAGGCGCGTAAGGTTCCTTGGGCTGTTCCGGAGGGGTCACCTCTTTCCCGTCATCCCTGGTGACATTCACCGGTTCAGAATCCTCGCTGTCCCGGTTTACCAGTGCGGAAATACCCCAGCCCAGGAGAACGAGGATGATAACGAGCAACACCGCCGCGGCGATACGCCGACGCCGGTAGATTTCTGGAGGCAGCTTATTGGTCACACATTTAGGTTAGCGGGTTCTCGCTGACTCCATGGGTAACGACGGTCTCAGCGCGTCCGTCCTCCAAGCGGTACCGCATACCGACAACGCCCACCTCGCCGGTCACCAAGCGCGATGAAATCTCTGGCGAGCGATCAATAATGTGATTAACAATCTCGCGCACGTGGCGCCGCTCAAATTCGTCGATTTCCGTCTCGCCATCTTTGCGAGCCGCCAACAGCGACGGGGTGACTTTCTCAATCAGCACACGCTGGAAACCACCCGGCAGTTCGCCACCGTCCAGTGCATTCTTCGCCGCAGCCACAGCGCCGCAGGACTCGTGGCCGAGAACAATCACCAGCGGAACTCCCAGACCATCAACTGCGAATTCCAGCGAAGCCAGCACCGACAGGTCGGTGATCTCACCGGCAGTACGAATCACGAATACATCGCCCAGGCCCTGATCGAAGATAATCTCCACCGGTGCACGGGAATCCGAGCAAGCCAGCACAACGGCCTTCGGCTTCTGCCCCTGCGTCAGCTGCTTACGACGAACCAAGTCCTGGCGAGGATGCGCCGTCTTGCTCTCGCAGAAGCGGAGGTTTCCGCGCACCATCGATTGCCATACACTCTCAGGAGTCCTCTCAGAATTGCTCATAGTTATATTGTGCAACGACTCCGCTGTTTATGGGAAAGCGAGAATGTAGATTGACCTCTGCAATTAACCAATCCGACGACTTCGACGAACACGTCGATGCCGCCTTACGCGATTGGTATCGCGCCAATATGCGGCCACTTCCCTGGCGTGAAAAAGGCACTTCACCATGGGCTGTGCTCGTCAGCGAAGTGATGAGTCAACAGACTCCCGTCGCCCGCGTCATCCCCTCGTGGCGCGCCTGGCTGGAAAAATGGCCCACCCCAGCCGATCTGGCAGTCGCCCCCAAAGATGAAGTCCTGCGTATGTGGGGAAAACTCGGCTATCCCCGACGTGCACTCCGGCTGCGTGAATGCGCAGAAAAGATCGTCGAAAAGCACGACGGCGAAGTGCCGAGTGACGTGGACACACTGTTAGCCCTTCCGGGGGTAGGAGACTACACCGCTCGGGCGGTAGCGGCGTTTGCTTTTGGCGCGCGCACGCCGGTGGTGGACATCAACGTGCGCCGCGTACTCCGGCGACACCGCCAGGGCACGTACCTTCCCGGCATCGCCAAACGCGCCGACATGACCCTCGTCGAAGAGTTCCTACCACTCGACCCCACGACTGCAGCCGAGACTTCCGTCGCACTCATGGAACTCGGCGCTACCGTCTGCCGAACGACACCCGAGTGCGAGGTCTGCCCCATCGCTACCAGTTGCGCCTGGATCGCCGCCGGTCGCCCCGAACCCGAAGACCACGAAATCGCCGCTGCTAAACGGCGTGTGCAGAAGTTCGAAGGCACCGACCGCCAAGTCCGGGGCTTGCTTCTCGACGTGCTCCGCGCCGCCGACTCCCCCGTCGAACAGGCCGCTCTCGATGCGGTCTGGGATGATGCACATCAGCGTTCCCGCGCACTGTTTTCCCTGCTTGACGACGGACTTGCGGAGCAAACTCCCGATGGCCGCTTCCAGTTGCCCCGTTAAAGCCGAGGCAATGCTCCGGTAAAGACCAGATTCGAACAAGTGCGTTGCCTAGAATTAGGAGCATGAATGCCTCGCTCCATCGATCTCAGCGCCAACGCTGTCTCTTTGGGGCTAGTAAGCGCAGAATTGCGCTGAGCATGATGCTCGGAATTTCGCTGATTGGCACTAGCGCGGGTGTGCTCAGTGGTTGCTCAGCGTTGGATGGTCTAGGTGCGATCGGCTTCGGCTCCCCAGATTCTGACTCTTCTACGGTGAAGCGATTGCCTCCGGGGCAGGTAATTACGCAGACACCATTCCCGGTCAATGCGCCCGCACGCGCACAGCGGGTCGTGTTTTCCTCCACAGGTGCACGCGACCGCCGCCAAACAGCGGTATCTGGTACCGTACTGCAGCCCTATGCCCGCTGGTCAGAGAAGTCCCCACGGCCTCTGGCGGTGATTGCGCCGGGGACTCTCGGGATGGCCGATAACTGCGCCAGTTCGGTTGCGCTGCGCTACGAAGCACCTCCGACGCCTCCGGCACCTCAGCTGCTGGAATGTTGCCATCGTGGATTACCAGGGGCTCGGCACGCCCGGGGTACATCCGTACCTCAACCGTGAGGTTGCCGGGAATAACACGCTCGATATGGCACGAGCGACTATTGAAGCTTTACAACTACCTGCAGATACTCCCATTGCGCTCTTCGGCTACTCACAAGGCGGAGGTGCCACCGCTGCAGCCGCCGAGCTAGCCGATGAGTACGCCTCGGAGCTGAACATCCGCGCTGTTTACGCCGGGGCTATTCCAGCCGATCTCACCGACACTGCGCTACATATTCGCGGCTCGGCGCTGGCGGGACTCGTCGGTTACTTCATGAACGGCTTGATTGCAGAGTACCCAGAGACCAAAGAACCGATCGAGCGCATGCTGAGCCCGCTGGGGCAGGACTTCCTGAAGCTCACCGCCGATGAATGCATTGGCGCCACTGTCGAACGTTGGCCTCGCAATGACACCAAGGCATTTACGGCCAACGACTTGGGGATAGCGGAAAATCTGCGCTCGCCGGAGCTCTCCCCCGTCGTTCGACGCCACGTGGACGAGCAGGCTCTGGGCACAAAGACTCCCAGTATGCCCGTGTTCGTTACCCATAACGCATTGGATGATGTGTTACCCGTGACGTCGGCACGCGAGCTTGTGCAGAAGTGGCAAAAGGCCGGCGCCGACATCACCTACGTGGAGGTCGACACTGACCTCGGTGATGGGACGCACGGCCTTGCCTACGTGCTCACCCACGAAGAGATGCTTGCCTGGGTGAATCAGAAAATGGGGTACTAGCGGCGACAACCGCCACTTTCCTCCATCTAGCAAGTACAGCTACTTTTTCTTCCAGCGACCACGGAAGGTTAGGCCCTTGCCCAGTCGGACGGTGTACCCGCCACGGCTGTTAATTGTCACTGGGCCGATACGCTTAGAACCAGAGACTCCCGAACCCGAGTAGTTCAGCCACGTGTCCTTGTCCAGGTTCTGCTTCTTGCGAAATTGAATCCCCATTTAGTTCTCTCCCTCGGAGTTATCAGATTCGGCCTCTGCCTCGGCAGTGGCCTGATCGGCAGTACTTTTGATGTCGCCAGATACAAACGCTCAGGATACCGTCAGCGCTGCCGAGAACGCCCGTCATCTTCCTCAGAATCGGCCAAGGCACCGCTCATCGGCATCAACGTTACCGACCTTGCCTCATATTGGTGAAGGTAACTTCGCCTTGCAGATGTCGTTGAACTCGCCGTCCCTGCGCCATAGATGCCTCAATCCGTTATTTGTGACCGCCCCTAGTGAGCTCATGAAACCGGCCACCGCCACAGCGCGCCGAACAATGACGACAGCTAGTTAGTGCAAACCGCCCAGGGATGCGAATGGCTCCTCGGCCTGGATGTCGTGCAAGGGCACGCGCACCCAAGGCGAATCACTGTGTGCGAGCAGCTCGGTGAGCCGTTGCGATTGATCCTTCATCGCAGCGGTGACGTCGGGCTCACCATCACTCGCCCAGATCATTCGACCCCACCAGAAACTTGCGGCTACGTCAGCCCACGACACGAAGTAGCGCTGCAGCGCCGCCACGGCCTTGTCTGAAATCTGAAGGAACTCTTCTGGAGAGATCCACCCCAGCTCCGTTGCCGCGCCACCAACGCTGTGAACACGGATTATGTCCCATGCGCGAGTAGTGGCGGGCAGTGCCGGGGCCGCTGCTTTGGCAAAGCCCTCCGAGCGCAACATCCGTACAAGGTAACGGAACTTATGTTCTGCACCACGCGGATCCACGCCTTGGACAACAAAGAAGTCTTTCAGAAACTCGATTCGCTCCTCCATCTCTGCCTCGAGCTCGTTCTCAGAGATGTCCTTCACTGCATATGCGAGCGGTAAAAGCAGGTCATTTTCCACGTGCTGGCCACCTTCGAGCAGAGCATCAATAACCTGATACGCTTCCTGTGCACCAGTGACCCCCCAGTTTTGCTCGAGAGATGTTTTGTAGTACTTGGCCGCCCTTGCGTTGATGGCCTCAACCCCTAGCGGGGTCGCAAACGCCTTATTGCTCTTGTACAGCATGCCCCAGGAGTGGCGGCGCACCTCATCTTTGCTCGGCGCCGGTTCCGGCCATGGGAACTTTGTAAGGCGGTAGATCCAAGTATCATCAAACTTTGCTGGCGTGAACGTTGAGCTCATACCCACACAACGTACCGAGGTTTCGGGGTTGAGTCAGCGTTACTTCACACGCCACCCCACACCTGGGGTGAGTTATGTCATAGCACTGAACGGCAGGCGCGGTTTTTATTGTGTTGTTAGTCTCGTGTGCATGACAGGACCCCAAATTGCAATGACAGACCGGCCAGATCTCGGTGCTGCACTTAAACGTGCTGGTGATTCCGAGATTGTGCACGCTGCCGCCGCAGCCGTTGCAGAAGGCCTTGGTGTCGACGAGATTGTGCTGGAAGCCGCCGCTACGAAAGCAAGTGGGGTGGATGGTGCCGCGTTTGTCACCAACCGCAGGATCCTCGTGACCGCCGATAAGAAGGATCCATCCCATTTTGAGTTCCTTGAACTTGACAACCTGGGCAACGTCACAGTTCTGCCTTACAAGGGCGGCTGGGCCGTCGTGGTCCAGCTCTACAACACATATAAAGTGTGGAGCGGTTTCACAGAAAAGGCTGCGAAACGTGTGCAATTTGCCGCCCAGTGGGCTCTGACCGCAGGCCGAGAGGCACGAACTGAGGCCTCGCGTGCAGTGTCGTCGACGGAGCTTTTTGAGCGATGGAAAGAAAACAAGCACCGTCTCAATCGCAATAGTTTGGAAGAGCTTGCAGAGTCGATGCGCTCCCTGTATTCCGACATTGATTCACGGTGGTGGACTGAATAATGATTCGACTTGCATACCCGGGTTCGCCCGACCGATTTAATGGGGCAGAAGACACATCACACATCGAGCAAAACCTGGCTATTGCGGAAAATGGCTATCGCCATTACATCAAGCATGGCTCGTTACTAGAAACTGGAGCATCTCCGGCAAATACGACTGCTATCTCCAGGTCAAACTCCAGTGCGGGCACGACAGGTGCTCAGGCCAGCGGCGCATCGAAAGGTCTCAGTGTAAAGAAGCAGCTATTACTCCTTCCCTTAGTGATAGCGGGCATCGTGGTGCTAGCGATTGCCTACGTTGCAGCTAAAGACGCGCTCTTTAGTGACAAGTCAGACGAGTCCGCTGCTCCCGCACAGTCCGCCGCTGAAGCACCTGCCGATCCCGGCGCTTCCAACGGTGGCGCTACCGGTGCCACTGGTGGGGATACCGCTGGCGGCCTCACCCCTGCCGACCACGCACCCGAACCGATTGCTAGTTTCGTGCGGGCCTGCACAGACTATGAAGTGGTGTTTAGCTACTATGGTGCGGATAGCGCCCCTGCCCCACAGGCAATGGGTACCAACTGTTCCGTGGATACTACGAAGGCACCCGACGTTGGTTACGTAGTCTTCACCGATGACCCTGCCGCCACCGCCGCCGTTCGTGACGGCAAGCCCGTCTTGGATGCCGTTGAGATTCCGGCAGAATCAACGCGCGGTTCCACATTCAAGGCGCAGAGAGTGGAGTCCCTCATCACAGTTGCGGAAATCCTCCCAGAGGACCAGGGAATCGTTGAGTACATGATCAAAAATGATGACCCCGAAGTGGCAAAGAAAGCATTGGTCGACCTCGGCGTGGCCAAGTAGAACTACAACTATCCGCGCTTTTAGGAAAGACCGCATATAGACACACTGCCGCCCCAGTTCCTCCCATAATGGAGTCGGAACTGGGGCGGCAGTGTTCGTTGGTACTGCTAGCGGCTAAACCTCTTAGAGCGGCTGGCCAGCACCCGCACCAGCCGGTGGCGGGTTGTGGCCGTCGTCATCGGAGTCGACCTCTGCCTCGGCAGCGGCTTGGTCAGCAGCACCTTCGATGTCGTCGGCTTCAACGCTCAGGG